>CACYRM010000024.1 GCA_902776845.1 Oscillospiraceae bacterium | reverse complement strand
ATTATGCGAATTTTCTTGCTTCTTCGGGAAGGCTGTTGATGTCGCCGCTGTAAAGGATAGTAGCTTCAACGGGTGTGTCCTTCAGGAATGCGTCAAGCTTCAAAAGAAAATCGCCGAGGCCTTCAGGGTCGTAATTGTTGGCAACTTTGCAGATTGCGTCAACATAGATATGTGTCAAGTCGTAATCTTTGGAGCAGATGCCGCAAATGAATGCGAGAACCTGGTCAAAACCTTCGATGGGGTATTCTTTCATATTTACAAGACGTACTGTGGGCTTAAGAAGCTGGTCTAATCTGTTACCTCTCTCAAGGCATACGACGTTGCTGTCTGTAGCTGCAACTGCGTTGATGTCATCAACGAGCTTAGCTGTTTTACCCGTACCTTTAGGTCCTGCAATAACTTTAATCATAGAATGTCTCCTTTGGGGATCATATTTCCATTGGATATTTGGATACAGATATTTTAGTATAAGTAGCACCTAAAATGAATATTTAAATGTAAAAAAACAGGAACATTTTTCGGTTTGCACAATCTGTCCCGATGTGATAAAATTAGCCAGTTCATAAAAGGGTTTTTACGAACGGACAGCGTTTTGCGCGTCCGTTTTTTGTTGTAAAAGGAGATTGTTTTGGCTAAAAGATCAAAGATCGCGCAGGAAGCATTTGATTTGGCGGAACCCCTGGTATCAGAACTGGGTTTTGATCTTGTTGACTGTTCTTATGTCAAGGAATCACGTGGCATGGTCTTAACGCTTTACATTGATAAGCGCGGCGGTATAGGAATCGATGACTGTGAGACCGTAAGCAGGGCCATAGATCCGGTCTTCGATGCGCAGTCCTCGATAGATCCGGATTTCTTTGAGGTCTCTTCTCCCGGACTTACAAGACCGTTGGAGACGGAGAAGGATTACAACAGGTACGCAGGCGAGAAAGCCGATGTGTCGCTTTATAAGCCTATGGAAGGAAAGAAAAGTTTTACCGCTGAGATAAAGGGCGCGGAAGACAGCAAGGCAACATTTG
Source organism: Oscillospiraceae bacterium (assembly GCA_902776845.1). Lineage (GTDB taxonomy): Bacteria > Bacillota > Clostridia > Saccharofermentanales > Saccharofermentanaceae > Saccharofermentans. Next base: position 38,619 of record CACYRM010000024.1, on the reverse strand, counting down.
TATTTGATAACGGCGATGAGATCACTTTAGGTCTTGATGAAATAGCAAAAGCCGTACGTCACATAGATTTTTAAGTCAGGAGGAAATATAAAAATGCCCAGAAAGAAGAATGAAGAGGAACCTAAGGATACTATAGTAAGTCTCGTTAAGCTCCTTGCAGATGAGAGAGACATCGATGAGGAGGAAGTGTTCCAGGCGATCGAGAGCGGTCTTGTTGCAGCATACAGACGTGAGTTCGGCGGCAACAAGCAGGATATCAAGTCCGTAAGCGCCGAGATCGACAGAGAGACAGGCGAGATCTATGTTTATAAGCTTGCCGAAGTAGTTGACGATGTCGTTGACGATGCCAACGAGATCTCTATAGAAGCAGCTAAGGAATTGGGCTATGAGGATGTTGAAGTCGGAGACGAGATCGAGATCGGTATCGATGTTGAGGATCTGGGACGTCTTGCCGCAAGCGCAGCCAAGAATGCTATCAACCAGAAGCTCAGGGATGCCGAGTCATTGAAGATCGAGAAGGAATTCTCGGGCAAGATCGGCGAGATCACTTCAGGCACCATCGTTCGTAAGGACGCAAGAAATGTTTATGTAAATATCGGCCGTGCGGAGGCTATTGTTAAGCACGACGGTCAGATCAGAAATAACAGAAATGAACATTATGATCAGGACAGGATCATGAAGTTCCTCGTAATGGGCGTTGAGGAAGCTAACGGAAGGCCTTCAGTTGTTCTCTCAAGAACAGATGCAAGACTGGTAACAAAGCTTTTCGAGCTTGAAGTTCCTGAGATCAAAGCAGGAGACGTAATCATCAGATCCGTGGCAAGAGAAGCAGGTTCAAGAACAAAGGTTGCTGTTTACTCCAAGGATCCGGATATCGATGCGAAGGGTTCATGCGTCGGTCAGAGAGGCCAGAGAGTCCAGCAGATCATGAACGAGCTTGCTGAGGAGAAGATCGACATCGTTGACTGGAAGGAAGACCCCGCACTCTTTATCAGTGAGGCGCTCCAGCCTGCCAAGGTATCAAGAGTTGATACCGAGATCACGACAAACGAGAACGGTGAAGTAGAGAGATATGCAAAGGTTATCGTACCTGACCAGCAGTTCTCACTTGCTATCGGCAAGAGCGGTCAGAATGTCCGTCTCGCAGCAAGACTTACAGGCTTCAAGATCGATATCAAGAAGGAGTCTGATGAGAGCGTTGAGGCATCAAAGGCACTTATCGATGACTTTACTGTCGTTGATGATGAATCCGGCAAAGAGGAATAATCTTTAGCAGAGCGTTTGAAGATATGAAGAAAAAGCCGCAAAGAAGTTGTGTATCATGCAGGACGGTAAGGGATAAGAAAGATCTCCTCCGTATTGTAGTGACACCCGAGGGGGACGTTGTTTATGATCCTTCCGGAAAGCTTTCCGGAAGAGGAGCATATCTTTGCCCTGACGAGAAATGCATAACGACTGAGCTTAAGAAGGCAGCAAAGCTTTCCAAAGGATTAAAGAAGCCTTTGACAGATGAAGAGATCAAAGAACTTGCTGGTTCGCTTTTGGGGAGCATAAAGACAAGCTGATGACAGACAAAGAAAGAGCATTCGGAATGATCGGGCTTGCAGCCCGAGCGGGAAAGGTGGTATCGGGAAGTGATGCCGTGGCCGGAGCGATACGTTCAGGCAATGTGAAGCTTCTGATAATCACCCGTGACATCTCCAGGAACTCTCTCGAAAAGGTATTGAAAAACCTTACAGGTGACAAAGAGATTATCTGCTACAGGTTTGGGGCATCAGATGAATTAGGAGATGCATTAGGCAAGCCAAACAGAACAGTTGCGGCTATTACGGACAAAAGCTTTGCGGAAGGGATTTCCGCCATACTCGAGAATATCAACGGGGAGGACGATACTTGATGAGTGAAGATAATGAGAACAAGAAGAGCGGTCTGACTGTCGGCGGCGTATCCGGCAGCAAGAAGATGAGGCTCGGACGCGTACATAAGAAAAAGACGGAAGATGCACCTGAAGCTCCTGCAGCCGCAGTTGAAGCAAAGGTTGAACCTGCTGTAACCGAACCCGCTCCTATACAGGAAGCGGAAGTTAAGCCTGCTAAAAAAGCGGCAGTAAAAAAGGTGACAGCTGAAGAGAAGACCGAAGAAAAAGCGGTTGATGAGAAGCCTGCTGAAGAGAAGAAACCTGCAAAGAAAGCTTCTGAAAAGGCAGAGACTGCAGCCAAGAAGCCCGCAGCAAAGAAGACTGCTGATAAAACAGAGAAAAAAGAATCCGAGGCAAAGGCTGAGAAGCCCGTTTCGGAGGAGAAGAAACCTGCTAAAAAGGCAGCTCCGGCAAAAACAGTCAAGGAAGAGCCTAAAGACGAGAAGAAGGAAGAACCCGAGACTAAGGTGCCTGAAGTAAAGGAGCCCGAAGTCAGGGAAGAGAATAAGAAAGAGGAAAAACCTGAGGAGAAGCCGGAAGCCAAGGCTGAACCCGCAGCAGAGGAAAAGAAGCCTGAGGTTAAGCCTGCTGCCAAGCCGAGGCTTTCATCTGCCGTTATCTCACTTCCTGACGTTCCCGCAAGAGGCGAGACGATCAGAAGTTCCACGGTTATCACATATGCAGGACGTGATAAGAAGAGCCCTGTAAAGAGCGGCGGCCCCGGCGGATATCAGAACAGAGGCGGCTTCCAGAAGCAGGGAGGCAGCTTCGATAAGGATAAGGATGATGATAATACACGTCCCCAGTTCAAGAGAGCTCCCAAGCCGAGAACGGAATCCCCGATCGAAGATGCAAAGAAGAGCAGATCCTCCTATGCCGAAAAGAGCGCTTTCGATAAGAAGCATAACAATGCCGACAGAAGAGACGGCGAGAAGAATGCCAACATAGATAAGAGAAAGCAGTCACGCACCTCACAGTTTACGGGACGCGTTAACAGTGACGGTGATTATGATGATTTCTCATTCAAAAAGAAAAAGAAGAAGCAGGAAGCACAGCAGGCTGTTGTCGAGCAGGTGATCACAGAGATCAAGATCCCCGCATTCATTACGGTCAAGGAATTTGCCGAAGGTATCGGCAAGAAGAGCTCTGATATCATCATGGCTCTGATGAAGCTTGGTGTTATGGCTACCATCAACCAGGAACTCGATTTCGATACGGCATGCCTCGTTGCTGACAGTTTCGGTATCAACGCTGAGCTTCTTGAAGAGAAGACAGAGGAAGATATTCTTTTCAACGATGAGGATAATCCTGAGAACCTCGAGACAAGACCTCCGGTAGTTGTTGTTATGGGTCACGTTGACCACGGTAAGACATCACTCCTCGATAAGATCAGGTCTTCCAATGTTACCGAAGGCGAGGCCGGCGGTATCACACAGAAGATCGGTGCTTACACGGTAAGACTCAAGGGCCGTCAGATCACATTCCTCGACACCCCCGGTCACGAAGCGTTTACCACGATGAGAGCAAGAGGTGCGCAGTTCACGGATATTGCTATCCTCGTAGTTGCTGCAGACGACGGTGTAATGCCCCAGACGATCGAAGCTATCAACCACGCAAAGGCTGCAAATACTGAGATCATCGTTGCAATCAACAAGATCGATAAGCCGGGCGCAAATCCTGACAGAGTTAAGCAGGAGCTTACAAACTACGGACTTATCTGCGAAGAGTGGGGCGGTCAGACGATCATGGTGCCTATTTCCGCAAAGCAGGGAACAGGTATTGATGACCTTCTTGAGAACGTACTTCTCACTGCAGACATTATGGAGCTCAAGGCAGATCCCAAGGGTCAGGCAAAGGGCGCGGTAATCGAGGCTAAGCTTGATAAGAACAGAGGTGCCGTTGCGTCAGTTCTCATCCAGCGCGGTACTCTGAGACAGGGCGATACTGTCGTATGCGGCCCTATCCTTGGTAACGTAAGAGCTATGTATGACGATAAGGGTATGCCTATCAAGAAGGCAGGTCCTTCTATCCCTGTTGAGATCTTAGGTCTTCCTGAGGTTCCGCAGGCAGGCGAGATCCTTTTCGCGGTTGATGACGATAAGACAGCAAGACAGCTTGTCGAAAAGCGTAAGATCAAGCAGAGGGAAGAGCAGCTCCACAGATCATCCAAGATGAGCCTTGATACACTCGCTGCGCAGATGGCGGCAGGTGATGTTAAGGATCTTAATATCATCATCAAGGCTGATGTTCAGGGTTCTGTCGAAGCCGTTCAGCAGTCTCTTGAGAAGCTTACAAATGAGGAAGTTAAGATCAACGTTATCCACGGTGCGGTCGGTGCGATCAACGAATCAGATATCGTACTCGCTGACGTTTCCAACGCGATCATCATCGGCTTCAACGTAAGACCTTCACAGATGATCATCGATAAGGCGAAGGAGACCGGCGTTGACATCAGACTTTACAGCGTCATCTATAACGCTATCGAAGATGTCGAGAACGCTATGAAGGGTATGCTTGCACCCAAGATCGAAGAAGTCATCTGGGGTCATGCGGAAGTCAGACAGCTCTTCAAGGTCAGCGGTATCGGTACTATCGGCGGCTGCTATGTTACCGACGGTAAGATCCAGAGATCTTCCAATGTAAGAGTCATCAGAGATGATGTTGTTGTTTATACGGGTGCCCTTGGTTCACTTCAGCACGAGAAGGATTCCGTCAGGGAAGTTGTATCCGGACATGAGTGCGGTCTTACTGTCGAGAGATATAACGACATAAAGATCGGAGACGTTATCGAAGCGTTCGGAAACGTCGAAGTTAAGAGGGACTGATATGAAAAACAGAAGACCTGAGATCGTCGGAGATGAGATACAGAAGATCATCTCGACGATCATCTCGACAAAGCTGAAAGATCCCAGGGTTCCGATAATGACATCGGTTACATCCGTAAAGATGAGCCGTGACTTATCTCATGCGACTGTTTTCATCTCCGTTTACGGTGATGAGAACACACAGAAGGAAGCCATGCAGGCTATTGAGCATGCGAAGGGTTTTATCCGCTATGAGACTGTCCAGCAGATCAATCTGAGAATCGCTCCTGAGCTGAGCTTCAAATTGGATAACACGCTCAACGAAGCCCTCAGGATGGAGTCTTTGATCGAGAAGACGATCAGGGAAGATGAGGCAAGGAGACTTGCGAGAGAAGAACGTGAAGGCAAGAAGGAAGAAGATCAGGATATTTAAGTCCTGACAACTGATCAGAACGGAGCAGTTAATGAGAGAACGCTATAAAGAAGGAAGCGCCAGAAGCGCGAAAAACATCTTAAGCGTTATAGAGAAGGCGAAGGCGGATAACGGACTCATTCTCGTTTTCCTCCACAGGAGCGTTGACGGAGACTGTGTCGGTTCGTCCTCAGGTATCGTAAGTATTATCAGGGCTTTGGGAGTAGATGCTTATACAGCTATTCCCGAAGAATTACCTGAGAATATGTCTTTCCTCGGCATCAACGACATGCTCTTCCGTCCTGACGGTGATTCCGATGCTGCGAAAGAATTCAGGGCAAACAGAACCATCGGCGGCAAGAAAGTCAGCGCGGTTATCGCCACGGATATTTCGGAAAGCTCCAGAATGGGTTTAAGCGGAGAGATCTTTGATTCCGTGGAAACGAAGATCGTTATAGACCATCACGCATCAGTAACTTCAAGATCAGATAACATGTGGATCGATCCGGATGCGTCTTCGGCATGCGAGATGGTTTTCTATGTCGCCGAGAAGGTGGCTGAATTTACCGGAAAAGCCCTTAATGATATCCTCACCCCCAATGCCGCCAGAGCGGTCCTTGCGGGTATTGTAACTGATACGGGAAGATTTACTTTCAAGAATACCCGTCCGGAGACACTTGAGACAGCAGGCGCTCTTATCGACCTCGGCGGTGACATTTCGGATGTCTGTTACAATCTTTTCGACCGCAAAACAAAGCAGAAATTCCGCCTGTCCGCAAAGGCCAGATCAGAAGTCAGGTTCTTTTGTGATGACAGGTTTGCGCTTACCGTTGTTCCATATGAACAGTTTGAGTTTTACGGTGCCGGACCTGACGGTGTCGATGATGTCGTATCCGCAATGCGCGATATAGACGGAGTTGAACTCGCTATCGTCTTAAGACAGCTTCAGAACGGTGAGATCAGGGGAAATGTCAGATCACAGGAATACTTTGACTGCTGCAGATTCGCTGAGGGCTTCGGCGGCGGCGGACATATGAGAGCAGCAGGATTTACTGTCAGGGATGCTGACATAAATGATGTTGCCGAAGAGATCATAAAAAGAGTTCAGAACACATTATGATTCAGGACGGATTTATCCTCGTAGACAAGCCTGAAGGATGGACATCCTTTAAGACTGACCGCTTTATCGGCGGACTTTTGGGCACGCGCAAAGTGGGCCATCTCGGAACATTGGATCCTTTTGCCACGGGCCTCCTGCCGGTGTTTGCCGGAAAGGGTCTGAAGTACTTAAGATTCTGCGAGGGATTCGACAAGGGTTATTCCTGCAAATGTGTTTTCGGTGCCGGGACGGATACGATGGATAAGACCGGTGAGATCATCTCGGAGAATTATCCTTCCGCATCTGATATTGAGTCGCTCGAAAACTCTGACTACGAAATGATCCGTTATGCCATGGAGAAGGTGAAGGCGACAAAAGAACAGCTCCCGCCCGCATATTCCGCAAAGAAAATCGACGGCAGGAAAGCCTATGAGCTCGCGCGGAAAGGCGAGATGCCTGACCTTAAGCCTGTGCCTGTCAATATCTATTCGCTCGGTGTTACCGGGATCGAAAAACGCGAAAAGGGATTTGCGGTTGATTTTGACTGCATGTGTTCAAAGGGAACATATATCAGGACCATCTGCTCTGATCTTGGCGCTGTTACAGGTTACGGTGCGTATGCCGAATCTTTGAGAAGGACCGTGAACGGACAGTTCAATGTTAAGGACGCATATACACCCGAACAGCTGGAAAAGATGGCTGGAGAGGGTGATTTCTCATTCGTAAGGGATGCCTCCGAGACCATCAGTTTTCTTCCGGAGATAAAGCTTGATCCAAAACAGGCGAAAGACATTATGTTCGGAAGAAAGATAGCGTTTCCGTTCCCGGTAGAGTTAAGCGGTGATTCAAGGATCTATTACAGGACCACATTTGAAGGAAAACTGATAGCTGTCGTTTATCCTTCCGAGGAAAAGGGTTCGCTTATAATGCGTATCGAAAGGCTTTACGCTAATGATTAAAGTATGCAACACATTCAGCCTTAATGATCTCCCGCTCGGGACAAAGGGAAGAGTGATAGCGCTCGGCCTTTTCGACGGGATACATCAGGGCCATATGGACATTATAAAAAAGACGGTCGCGACAGCAGAAAGGGACGGCCTTACTTCAACTGTCCAGACGTTTAAAAATCTGATCAAAACGGATTCCAGGTCTTTATATACGGATGAAGAGAGACTCGGAATCGTTGGAAACCTCGGCGCGGAGGAACTGCTGGTGCTGGATTTCGATGCCGTAAAGAACATGGAGCCTGAGCAGTATCTTACGGATATCATTCTGTACCGGGCTGTTGCGGATACTATCGTTATGGGTAATGATTACCGGTTCGGCAAAGACGCAAAGGGCGATGTCAATATGATCAGGGAGTTCGCCAAAGCAAATGATATCCGCGTGATAGTCGTAAATGACAGACTGCTTGAAGGCACCGGGAAAAAGATATCCACCACATGGCTCCGCCAGGCTCTGGGCAAAGGCGATGCTGATCTTGCCAAAGATCTTTGCGGCGGAAGATACTACTCATATTCCGGTTACTGTGTTCATGGCAAGATGCTCGGAAGGACCATGGGATTCCCGACGGCGAATATCAATATTCCTGATGATAAATATGTTGTCCGGAGAGGCGTTTATGTCTCACGTGTCCTTTTGGGACACAGGGTATTGTACGGGGTCACGAATATCGGCCGGAGACCTACTCTTGAGGATGCGGTAAATGATGTGGCCGAGACATATATCTTTGATTTCGATGAGGATATATACGGAGCAAAGTTTACCGTTGAACTGATGCATTTCTTAAGACCCGAAGAACAGTACAAGAGTAAAGACGAACTGATCAAAGCGGTGGAAAACAACAAGAAACAGGCGCGGGATTATATCAAAAACCTCATTTAGACCGTGAAATGACGGGCATAAAGCCCATATGATTCTTTTTGTGGTAATATATCAAAGATTTACTGACCCTTTTGAAGGGCAGGGAGGATAAGGAAAAATGATAAATTACGTAGAAGTTAAGTTTCCCGGACTCGGCTGGGTCCTGAATGTTAATCCTGTTGCTTTCAGGATTGGAAGCATCGAAGTATACTGGTACGGTCTTCTGATCGCTTTGGCAATCGTGTTAAGCGTAGTCCTTGCCGTAAAGCAGGCCAAGAAACTGAATTTCCCCGAAGGACTTGTATATGATACGATCCTCATGATCATTCCCTGCGCTATCATCGGTGCCAGAGCTTATTTTGTCGCATGCAACTGGGATTACTACAGCAAGGATCTTAAAGCCATATTTGATCTCAGATCCGGCGGACTTGCTATCTACGGCGGCGTTATACTTGTTTTTATCGGCGGATTCGCAATGTGTTATATAAGAAAGATACCTTTCAGGGAACTTGCCGATTACTGCGTTGTTTATCTTCCTTTAGGACAGGCAATCGGAAGATGGGGTAATTTCTTTAACCAGGAGTGCTTCGGCACTACCACCAATCTTCCCTGGGGAATGACCAGCTCCACGATCGAGAGTTATCTGAAGAGCACATGCCCGACACTGGTCTCCACTATGCCGGTCCATCCCACATTCCTCTATGAGTCGCTTGCCGATCTCGCAATCTTCTTTGTTCTTCTTTATGTCAGAAAACATTCGAAGGTCCCTTTCGAGACATCATGCGTTTATTTCGTTCTTTACGGAACTGCAAGATTCTTCATAGAAGGTCTCAGGACCGATTCACTCTATCTCGGTCATACCAGCATCAGGATCTCACAGCTCCTGTCGCTCGTATTCGTGGTTGCAGCTCTTATTTACATTGCATTTGCGAGAAGTAAAAAGTTTGAGAAGAAGGGTTTCCCTGAAAAACTTTATGCTGAGGCTTCTGCGGGAGCAGGAAAGAAGAAGTAATGGATAATGCTGGTTCCGGCGTTGTAAAACTTCGCGGGAGAAACGGCCTTAAGACCGTTGACTATTATCTTGTCGTGCCGGTTCTGGCAATGACGATAATCGGTCTTTATGTCCTTCAGAAGGTATTGTCAAAAGGCTACGCCGCATATCCGGGAAACTACTACAGGCAGATAGTGGCGACTGTAGGCGGTATCATCGGCGCGCTGATAATAAGTCTTCTCGATGAGCATCTGTTAAGAGTCGTCGGCCGTCTTATCTATGCAGTCTCGTTATTTCTCCTGATCCTGGTTCCGATCGACGGATATTCACTTGCAGCTTCCTGGGGCGCGGATTCCTGGCTTAATCTTCCGGTTATCGGTAACTTCCAGCCTTCGGAGCTTGCGAAGATAGGTCTTATCGTTGTCGCTGCCGATATCTTTGAAGCGATGCACAAGAAGGAATATTCCTTACTTAAGGGCTTCGGTATAATGGCTGCGGTCTATGCTCCTCCGATGCTGCTTATCCTTACGCAGCCCGACTTCGGTACTGCGATGGTTATCGCTTTTACTTTTGTATGTATGCTGTTTGCATGGGGCGTCAGATACAGATACTTTTTGCTGGCTTTCTCATCATTTATCGTTATCGTTATTCCCGCGGTATGGACCTTCTATCTGAAGCCTTATCAGAAAGACAGGATCCTCTCGCTTGTTTTCCAGGGTTCTGACCCGAGATCCGAGTACAATCTGATGCAGTCAAAAGCTGCTATCGCTTCAGGCGGTCTTACGGGCAACCATACGGGTATCTTAACGACCGTACCGGTTAAGGAAAGTGACTTTATCTTTGCCGCCATTTCCGAGCACATGGGATTTATCGGAACGACGGCGGTTATCATTCTCGCTTTCTTTTTCCTTTGCAGATGCCTCTTTGTTGCGGCAAAGATCCTGCCGAAGTCGGCTTCCGCCTCGTATGCACTTACGGGCCTTGCCGCTTATTTCGCTTTCCACTATATCGAGAATATGGGGATGGCCGTAGGTCTTCTCCCGATCACCGGAATCCCTTTGCCGTTTATCAGTCTCGGCGGTTCTGCCATGCTGATCAATTATCTTGCATTCGGCATCATCCTGAATATTTCCATGTCCAGAAACGCCTGACACGTGGCCGTTTTTGTAGATTCCGTAATTTCGAAAACTCAGACAACCTGTCAGAAGCGGAAATCAGGGCAGATATCATGGTGTGAGCCGTGAGAACCGCCGGGATTATTACGCATTGCCTTCGAGCTTATCGCGAAACAGGTTCAAAAAGCTTCCATTGCCTGTATTTGCAGGCTTTTTCTATGCCTTTTCGAGAAATAATATCCCTGTAACCATGAGCATTTTTCATGGGTTTTCGCTTTGGAAAAAATATTTAACAAATTTCCGGAAAATTACTAAAATTCCCCTTGCATTAAAAGAAAGTTACGAATAGAATACAGTTGTGTGGTGATTTGGGGAGATATTTCCCGCTCTGGTGGAGGAAAGTGGCTGAATTAAGGGCCGCGATCCTCACTTTACCACAAATTCAAGTTTTAAGAGACTCAGAATGAGAGACATTAAGAAGGTAGACGCGAAGGGAAGGTTCTTTATCCCTTCAAAGCAGAAAGAAGCGATCGGCGAAGAGGTTGTTGTTACCAACAGTCTCGATACCGGTTATCTCTGCGTTTACTCAAAGGCTCATTTTGAGAATGTTGTAAAGACACAGTTCGCAAAACTCAATGTGATGGATTCAAATGTCCGTAAGATCAAGAGAGCCATCATCGGTGAGGCCTGCGAAGTAACGGTTGATTCCCAGGGCCGTATCTCTGTTAACAGCGAGCTTTGGGACAGGATCGGAGCTAAGCCCGGTGACGAGATCTGTGTTTTTAATGATGACGGCAAACTGGATATCTGCACGAAGGAATTCTATGACAATGAGGATCACAACTTAAGCGGCATAGAAGGATTGGAGACAAAGTATTATGTTGAAGGCCTCTGATTTTGAACATATTCCCGTACTACTCTATCCGACGGTCGATGCTCTGAACGTCAGACCGGGCGGCATCTATGTTGACTGTACCGCAGGCGGAGGAAGTCACAGTGCAGAGATAGCAAGAAGAATGAAGGGCAAGGGGATCCTTGTATCCATAGATAAAGACGGCGCTGCGCTTGCAGCCTGCATGGAACGCAGAGAAGCTTTCGCGGGGATCGACTGGATGCCCGTCAAGTCTGACTATAAAGATATCGATGACATCATCCGCAGCCTTAAGATAGGCAAAGTCGACGGTATCATGGCAGACCTCGGCGTTTCATCATATCAGCTTGATACTGCGGAGAGAGGCTTCTCATACATGAAGAACGGTCCTCTTGATATGCGCATGGATGCCGATGAGTGGCTTACTGCTGCGGAAGTCGTAAACAGATACTCAAGAGACGATCTCGAGAGGATATTCAGGGAATACGGCGAAGAACATCATGCCGGAAGGATCGCGGACGGTATTGTCGAAAGACGCAGAACCAAGCCGTTTACAAGAACGACTGAACTTGCTGCCGCAATTAAAGAATATATGCCCGGTCATGGCAGAGGTGAGGATCAGCATCCCGCAAAGAGATGTTTCCAGGCTATCAGGATCGAGGTAAACCATGAGCTTGACGGTCTTGAAGCACTGCTCAATGACGGAATAAGGAAGCTTAAACCCGGCGGAAGGTTTGCGGTAATCTCCTTCCATTCGCTGGAGGACAGGATCGTCAAGGAATCTTTCAGAACGGCCGAGAGCCCGTGCACTTGTCCCAGGGATTTCCCGGTATGCGTTTGCGGAAAGAAATCGCTAGGAACGGTAATAACCAAGAAGCCTATCGAACCGACAGATGAGGAGATAGAGATCAATCCGAGAGCGAGAAGTTCAAAACTCAGAGTGTTCGAGAGGAACGATAACGAACAATATAACTGATAACAGGATGAGAACAGAGTAATGGCAATTAAGACAGCATCGAAAAGAAAGATAAATAGCTTCGATGTAGGCGCGGAAGATGAGGCGCTTAACGAAGTGCTGTCTGCCGGAAAGACAAATCTCGTTTATAAAAACGGGGAAGTGCTCTCTGATTCCACCCTTTTGATAGAGGATCAGCCTCTGATCATAGAGGAAAACCCGACACTTGTATCCTATGAAGATGTTCATGAAAGATCTGTCAGATATGTAATGGAACATGAGGATGCACAGTTAAAGATGGAGAACCGGAAGAAGACAAGGAAACTTACAAGAAGAAAGCTTTTCGAGACGATATTCTCGATCATTCTTGTAATACTCCTGGGATTCTTCGTAATGCTGCTGCTCTATCCCCAGACAGAGGTTTCCGAGCTTGCGAGAGATAATTCAAATCTTAAGGACCAGATAAACACGGCCAAAAGAGAGATCGTAAATGCGGAAGAAAATGCGAACGGAATCGCCGACATGGACGTTATACGCGCCCAGGCTATCGCGCTCGGCATGCAGGATCCGAACCAGAACCAGGTAATTAATCTTCCTGTTCCCAATACCGATTCGTTAAAGACAAGAGCAAACTATAATTCAGACGGAATCAGCGATGAAGCGTTCAACGATTCCAAAGATGCTCTGGCTGATTACTATGCAGCAAATCCCGATAAGTAAAAAGAAGAAGCCCCTGAACGGAGCTCCGCTGATCAATAAGGAACCGCAGGAGAGTGAGCCTTCCAAGTCTGCTCCGGAAAACGTTGGAGAGACAAAGGATAAGGTGAAAAAACATGCCTGGTCTTCTTTCTTTGCCAAGTTTTGGATCGCGGTCGTCGCCACATCGGTTTTCGCATATTCTTTCTATCTGATCTACAATCTGTACCGCACCACCGTGACCGATTACGAAAAGTACGCGAGAGCAGCTGCGGACGAACAGTGGACACTTATGACATACAGCGCGAACAGGGGAATGATCTACGATTCCAATCTCGTTCCGCTCGCATCAAACACATACGATTTTACGGTAATCTGTTCACCCAAGATGGTCACTTCCACGATCCTTACGAGAGAAGAGATAATGCAGGGTGTTGTATCGATCCTCGGAGTTTCTTACGAGAAGATCGATTCGATCCTGCCTGTTGATGTCACGGACAAGAATGATAAGAGAAACGATGTTGCGGGCTGCGACGTTGTAAAGAATGTCCCGCAGGAAACAAAGGATGAATTTGATAAGTTTCTCAAAGATAACAAGGTCAAAGGATTCGGATTTGTTGCCGTTCCCCAGCGCTACTACAATTACGGTTCTCTGGCATCACAGGTTATCGGTTACGCAAGAAATGACGGTGTGAGCCTTAACGGTCTGTATGGTCTGGAGGCTTATTACAATGACGTTCTGTCCGGAGAAGACGGATACAGGTATTCAGAGACGGATGAGATCACCGGCGGCGTGCTTCCGTATTCTGACGCGACTTCCATAGACGTATCTGACGGCAATAACATTGTAACCAATATCGATATCAGCATTCAGAGAATTGCGGAGGAAGCAGCCAAGGAGGCATACGAGAAATACGATCCGATCGACGGCGTATGCGCAATAGTAATGAACCCGTACACGGGCGCGGTATATGCGATGGTATCACTTCCTAATTATGACTGTAATGATCCTTATGCGATGCCTTTCGGAACCAGTCTAAATGAGTGGGACCTTATGAGCGCGGATGACCGGGTCCAATATGTAATGGCAAACGCCTGGCGTAACAGATGCGTTTCGGATACATATGAGCCGGGTTCAACATTTAAATCCCTTACCACATGTATGGCTTTTGAGGAAAACCTCGCAAGGGAAGATGAGATGTTCAGTGATGCGCCGATCGCAATCTCGTCACAGCATACGATCTCATGCTGGCTCCAGAAATCCGGAGGATATAACCACGGTACGGAATCTTTGGAGGATGCATTCCACAATTCCTGCAACCCTGTCTTTACCCAGCTCGCATACAGGATAGGTCTTACAAAATATTATTCGTATGTAAGAATGCTCGGATTCTATGACAAGACCGGAATAGATCTCCCTGCGGAGGGAAAGGGCATCTTCCACAGTGAACCGACCTCGGTCGATATGGCGGTTCTTGCATACGGCGAGTCTTCCACGGTAACCCCGATACAGCTGATCACTTCTTACTGCGCTATTATCAACGGCGGCGATCTTCTTGTTCCGCACATCGTAAAATATATCACCGATCCTGAAGGAAACATCATTGATGAGATCGAGCCTGAAGTTGTCCGTACTGTATTCTCGGAAGATACATGTAAGCGTGTAAGAGTGCTGATGGAAGGCGTTGTATCCGACGGTACCGGTTCCGCAGGTAAGGTTGCGGGTTATTCTGTAGCGGGAAAGACATCAACATCAACGATCGACGTAGGTGAACTTAAGGGTGCTCACGTTCTTTCGTTCTCATGCTATGCGCCTTCATACGATCCGAAGATAGCGGTCCTTGTTGTTATCAACAAGCCGAGAGACCATGCCGTAGGCTCTTCTTCTGCCGCTTCGACCGCAGCGAAAATAGTAGAAGGCACGCTCTCGTATATGGGTGTTGAGAGAAGGCTTACCGAGGAGGAATACGCCCAGCTCCTCAAAGAGTGGTATGTACAGGAAGTTGACGGACTGCCGGCATCACAGGCAGCTTCAAGGATCTCCGTCAACGGTCTGTCAACGCTTTACGGAACGATGGATATGACACCTGACACGATAATCATGAGAACATATCCTGACTTCTACCATACGCTTTATAAAACCGGTGTTGTTGTTCTCTATCCGGACGGAATAACCGAAGACCAGATGCTTACAACAAGAGTACCCAACATGACCGGAATGTCCGCGATAGAATGCATAGAGGCATGCCTTAAGATGAATCTCAACTGCAAGATAGACAGTGACAGCGATATTAAGGGAGTATGTGTTGCGCAGAGCGTAACATCGGGATCGATCGTAAAAGCGGGAGAGATCATCTATGTTACTTTGGAAAGCACAGAACAGGATGACGGATCCGCAGATGTCGGAAGTACGGATGCGCTGCCGCCTGATAATCATGATGAAGAGGATGATTAATTGACTGACGCACAAACATAGGAGGTGCCGCTGCGGTAAATTCATCCTTTTTGCCACATTGGAGTTTGTATTATTTGTTTTAATATAGTTGACGGCTGATTTCCGGATAAGGTGATCCGGTGCTGACAAAGGAAAGAATATGAGACTCGTTGATGTTCTTAAAGATACAGATTTCAGACTGATCGCAGGTGATCTTGAAAGGGAGATCACATCAGTTGAATATGATTCCCGCAAGGCCGGCAGCGGTTCGCTTTTTGTATGTGTCAGGGGATTTACCGTGGACGGACATTCCTTTGCGGCGAAGGCAGCTGAACAGGGTGCTTCAGCACTGGCTGTCGACAGCAGAAGGGCAGGCTTTCCGGATGAGGAATTAGCAAGGCTGTCCGGCACTTATAACATCAGTGTTGTTGAGATCGGGGATACCCATAAGCTTCTGGCTGATCTCTGTGCCAATCTGTATGATCATCCCGAGAAGAGGATTTCGGTCTATGGAATAACCGGAACCAAAGGTAAGACGACAACGGCTTTTATGTTGAGAGAGATCCTGGAAAGAAACGGAAAGAATACAGGTCTTATAGGGACCGTTTGCAATATCATCGCGGGCGAAAAAACACATTCATCACACACTACGCCCGAATCCAGGGACCTTTTTGAGATGATGGACAGACTTGTCAGGTGCGGGTCGGAAGATCTTGTCATGGAGGTCTCATCGCAGGCACTTAAGCTTGACAGGGTAAGAGGCGTCAGATACAGGACGGCGGCTTTCACAAACATATATGAAGACCATATTGCTCCGAATGAGCATCCTGATATGGAAGACTATATATCCTGCAAGCTCAAGATCTTTGACAGCAGTGATACCGGTATCCTTAACCTTGACTGCAGTGCCGCCGGCAGGGTCATTGATTACTGCAGGGGAAAGACAGATCTGCTGACTTATTCGATCGGCGGCAAGGCCGATCTTACCGCAGGGAATCTGAGACCTGAGAGAAGGGGTCACGTCACGGGTACGGTCTTCGAGCTTGATTCGGAGTATTACAAAGGCGACCTTTTTGTGGCGCTTCCCGGCAAGTTCAATGTCTATAATGCTCTTTGCGCGGTCTGCACCGCATACAAGGAGGGTATAGATATTGAAGTTGTTAAGTCGGCGCTGGAAAACATCAGCGTTCCGGGAAGGATGCAGCCGGTGGAGAATAATTTCGGCGTCAATATCCTTGTTGACTATGCTCATAATGCTGCCGCGCTTGAGAATGTCCTTGTTACTCTCAAAGAGTATACGGAAGGCAGGATCATAACGGTTTTCGGATGCGGCGGGAACCGCTCGAGAACTAGACGCTTTGAGATGGGTGAGGTCTCCGGCAATCTTTCCGATCACACTATAATCACCTCTGATAATCCGAGAAACGAAGAACCCGGCGCGATCATTCAGGATATAGTCACGGGTATCTCGAAAACAAACGGCGAATATGAGATCGAACCGGACAGGAGCAAAGCTATAAGGCTTGCAGTCTCATCCGCGAAAAAAGGCGACACCGTGCTTATTGCCGGAAAAGGTCATGAGGATTATCAGATCTTTGCGGACAGGACGATACATTTCGATGACTGCGAGCAGGCGAGAAATGCGGTAATAGAGCTGGAAGGAACACTATGATGTTTACACTTGAGGAAGTTAAGAAAGCCGTCGGAGGAAAACTGGTCTCAACGACCGGTTCCGTGGTTTTCGCGACATCGATAGAAGTCAGCGGGGTATCGACAGATACGAGAACGCTGGTTCCGGGAGATCTTTTTATCGCGCTTAAAGGAGAGAATTTTGACGGTAACGATTATCTTGCAAAAGCGATCGGACTCGGTGCCTGCGCCGTAATAACGGATGATGAGAGAAGAGTGCCCGGAAATGCTGTAGCGGTCGTTGTTGATGATACGGTCGCCGCGCTCGGCCTTCTTGCCAATCACTACAGATTCAAGATCGGCTGCAAGGTTATTGCCGTTACGGGTTCCGTGGGAAAGACATCCACAAGGAATATGATCACCGAGGTGCTTAAGACCGGACTTAAAGTTCATTCCACACATGCAAACAACAACAACGAGATCGGTATGTCCAAGACTATCCTTTCGGCTCCGGCCGATTCGGATGTTATCGTCGTAGAGATGGGAATGAGAGGAGCTGGCCAGATCGCATATCTCACGAAGATCGCAAGACCTGACATCGCGATAATAACCAACGTCGGATATTCGCATATAGGAATACTGGGAAGCAAGGAAGCTATCATGAACGCCAAGATGGAGATCTGTGAAGGTCTTACCGACGGCGGCATCATCGCTGTAAACGCTGATGACAGAAAACTCTTTGACCACTGTGTAAAGGAACTTCCCATTAATAATCTTATCGCGGGGATCATGGCCGGATCCGATGACGACCTTCCATGTCCGATAGTGATTTCCGCATCTGACGTGGAAGAGACAGGAAATGGAACTGCTTTCGGTGCGGTTCTCAGGAGAATGGGCGAAAGGTCAGAGTTCCCGATCCGTCTGAGTGTCGGAACATATGGTCCGAGTTATATAAGGAATGCGCTTTTCGCGGTCTTCTGCGCATATATGACCGGAATTACAAAGTCCCCTGAGGTTCAGAAAAAGATCGCGGAAGTTATAGCTGAAAGAAGCGCTATGGACGGCAGAGGGGCAATAACAGAGACCGCAAAGTATATGGTCATGAACGATGCTTATAATGCTTCTCCGGAATCAATGTCAAATGCTTTCCTGAATTTCTATAAAAAGGCTGAAGGACGACGCAAAGTGCTCGCTCTGGGCGGAATGCTCGAACTGGGCGATGCGGCCTCGGGTCTTCATGAACTTACGGGGAAGGATTGTGCCTCCTATGCTTTTGACAGAGTCTTTGTAACCGGTGAGAATTCCGATGATTTTATCAGAGGAGCTCACATGATCAATATGAAGCTTGAAATAGTAAAATGTAAAGATACTGAAGAAGTGAAGAAGCGTCTCGAGGATTATGTCAGAGACGGAGATGCGCTGCTCTTCAAGGCCTCGCACAGCTTCGGCTTCGAGGACGTTGCAAAGTATTTTATCGCGAAGGGAAATGCCTGACAGATGCCTGAGAAAAACAGACATTCCATAATACCGGATATGCCCGTCACCAAAGTGAATGATAAAGATCATTCACCTAAGGCAAACGGCACGGCAATCACTGATATCGACAGCCTTATCGAACCGCCTGCAAAGCACGGCATTGAAGGAGTTAATGCGGCTTCCATCGAAAAGGCGGTAAAATCCGCGAATATACCGATGATCCTGATGATCTTTGTCATGCTCGTTTTCGGACTTATCATCCTTTATTCAGTGTCGGGTCCTGACGCGTACGGACAGTTCCAGGATTCGTCATGGTTCCTTGCCAGACAGATAAGATTTACCATTGCCGGACTGATAATGATGATCATAGTCGCATTCATTCCGATAGATTTCTTCAGGCAGAAATGGATAGCTTTATCCGCATATATCTTAAGTATCGGCCTTGCTTTTGCGACGCTGGCACTCGGAGTAGGACGTGAGCACGGAGCGAGCCGCTGGATCAACATCGGACCTATCCAGCTCCAGAGCTCGGAGATCATAAAGGTTGCTTTGATAGTTGCATTTGCGGGATACCGTTCGACTATCGCAAAAATGAGGAGCGAAGGAAAGATAAAGGAACCGAAGTCTGATCTTGCGAAGTTCCTTAAGAACGCGGCGATAGATTTTATTATCCCGGTAGGCTTTTGCGTTCTGGTCGATATCGTAATCGTTCTCCAGCCTCACGTATCCTGTTTTATCATCGTGGCTGCGGTTATTTTCATGTGTGCTCTCGTTTCCGAGATCCCGCTCAAGTCATGGATCGTCGGTTCGCTGATAATAGCGCTTGCGGGTGGAGCCGCCGGTGCCGTGATTCTCGCTGCGGCACCTGCTGAAAGACGCGAAAGATTCATGAATAACTACGCTCACGTTTTTAAGCGTCTTGCGATCTTTACGGCTGATGATGAGGAGCTTGACAACGAGGAGGAGGGACTTACAAGAGACGATACCAGACAGGTTGATAATGCCCACAACGCGTTGGGTTCCGGAGGCCTCTGGGGTGTCGGACTCGGCAATTCAAGATCCAAATACAATTATGTGTCGGAGGCGCAGAACGACTATATCTTTTCAATATATATCGAGGAGACAGGCTTTATAGGAGGGGTTGTGCTGATACTTATGTATCTGGTCATGTTCTTCATGTGCCTGGCCGTGTGCTGGCGCGCGAAAGATGTTTTCTCGAGGACGATCGCGACCGGATGTACGGCGCTGATATTCGTCGAAGTGCTGATGAACCTTTCGGTTGAGCTTCAGGTCATTCCCGCCACCGGTGTAACGCTTCCTTTTATAAGCTACGGCGGTACGGCGCAGATCAGTCTTCTTATAGCTTACGGCCTCATACTTTCCGTATCCAGAAGCGGAACGCTTCAAAGGGAAAAGAAGAGACTGAAGGCCTCCGCACAGGCTTCAAAGCACGGAGTGTGATCCGCATGGAAAAGATATATATGATAACCGGTGGAGGGACGTCGGGACATATCAATCCGGCGCTTGCCATAGCTGATCTCCTGAAAGAGGAAGCTGAAAAAAACGGTGATACGTGCAGGATAGTCTTTACCGGAAAAAAGACCGGTCTTGAAGGTGAACTGGTCCCTAAAGCCGGCTACGAATTCAGGGATGTTGAAGCGCTTCCCATGCCTTATAAACCCACACCATCAGCCATTAAAGCAGTAAGTGCAAATATGCGCGGCAAAAAGCAGTGCCTTGCCTTGATTGATGAGATCAGGCCGGACTGCGTCATAAGCACCGGAGGTTATGTAAGCGCTCCTCTTATTATGGCCGCGAAAAAGAAGAATATTCCGGTGATGGTTCACGAAGCCAATGCATTTCCCGGAAGAGCAAATAAGTTATTTGCAAAGGGCTGCGCTCTGGTAATGACAGGCTTCCCGGGACAGGAAACTATATTCTCGAAAGCAAAGAGAGTCGTATATACCGGAAATCCCGTAAGGAGCAATATGTTCGGCAGAACAAAGGAAGGGTCCAGAAAGGAACTCGGAATAGATCCTGAAAGCAAACTGGTGTTTGTAATGGGAGGTTCCCTGGGTTCCGCGACACTTACGAATTTTGTTTTCGGGAATGCCGGAAAAACGGCATTTAAAGACGTTCATTTTGTTATCTCAGTAGGCAAACATAATTCGGTCGAGATAACAGATGAAGTCAGAAATATTCCGAATCTTGAGATCAGGGAATATATTGACAGACCTGATCTTTATATGTCAGCTGCGGATTGTTCGATCCTCAGGGCCGGGGCGGTCACTTGCGCGGAGATCACCGCGACCGGAGCCTGTGCGATAATGGTGCCTTATCCGTATGCCGCTCATGACCATCAGAGCTATAATGCGAATTCTCTCGCAGGAAAAGGCGCGGGGATAGTAGTCAGCGATGATGACGTGAAAGCGGGCCGTCTGGAAAGTGTACTCACTGATCTTCTCAATGATCCCGGAAGGCAGGACGCTATCAGAAAAGCAAGCCTGGGACTTGCGATCACGGATACCGGCAGCCGTATAACAGATGCCATCAGGTCGGCACTTGGTAATAATCCCTAAACTGTTAAAATAGTAGTTATGGATGACAGCGAATTAGACAGACTATTCGGCAAAGACAGCATTCCCGACCAAGAGACCTTGAAAGAAGATGACAAGGCCGGTAAAAGCGTGTCCGCAAAAATAAAGCCCGGAAAAAAAGAGACCGTGGAGAAGGAACCCGGGAAAAAGAAGCCGGTTAAGAAAGAGTCCGGGGAGAAACCTGATACCGCAGAACCCGAAGAAAAAGACGGGGATACCGAAGATAAGAAAAGTGATCTGAAATCCGGCAGACCTGAAGAGAAAAAGGATCATTCCGGCGGATCTGACGGGGAATCTGCAGGGGATGAAAAAGAGGAAAAACCTGAAAAAGAGACCGGTGAAAAGAGCGGAAAAGACACAGAAGATAAAGTAAAAGAGTCTCCGGGAGAATCAGGGGATGACTCTGACGGTGCTAAAGAAAAGGAAGACGCTCCCGGTGAGGATTCCGGAGAGAAAAAAGAACACGTACCTGAGGAGAAAAAGCCGTCTTCAAAGCCTGTTCAGAAACAAAGAACCGTCCGTAAAACAACACCTGTTACGGATGAGAAGATCACTATCGAAGATATAAAAGAGATGATACCGCTTTCAGGAAAGAGCATTCTGGCTATTATGCTGGCTCTCGCGGTAGTCATAATGGTGGTCCTGTTCCTGTTTCTGCCTGCATTCAGGGTGAGAAATACGAATGTCGAGGGAAATGTGGTCTTAACCGACCAGGAGATCCTGAAAGCAGCGGGTCTTGAATATGATGCCCACCTCATGAGCGGTGTAAGCGGCAATATCTTTGATATCCTGAGGCTTGATTACGGCAAGACAGAACAGCGCATCAAGAAGGATAACCCTTACATCGAAGATATCAGGATCACCGTAAAACTGCCCTCAACGGTGGATATCAGAGTCAGGGAGAGAAGCAAAGTATGCTATATCAGGACTCCTGACGGGTATGCCGCTTTAGACAGGGACGGTATAGTGCTGGAACTTTCCTCATCAGATTCCGGAAGAAACGTCCAGCCTGTTATCTGCGGCCTGAATGTTAAGTATGCGGAACTCGGAAAGCCCGTGAAGATCGACAATATGAAGGACTATAAGAAGGCTATCATAGTGCTCGGAGCGATCCTCGCTGCGGACAATGCCAGTGTCGGCGGCGATTATTCAATGTTCGAAAACACTTCCGAAGTAAGGATCCTCCCGAGCGGATATATCTTCCTGACGATCTATTCCCCGTCAGGCAACCTGATCCAGATAAAACTGAACAGCACGGATTCCATCGGAGACGATATGGCATGGCTCTTGTATGCTTTTAATGCCGATGCTTTTGACAAGGTTACCGTGGACGGAGCTCTCGATATGACCGGCGATGAGTATATTTTCGACGAATATGATTGAAAACAGAAGGGTTTGAGCGCTTAGTGACATGCTTTATATGAAAGTTTCTTTACAATCACAAAGTATTTCACATGGTTTGTATTGATTGAAACCTGTGTTTGGGTTAAAATTTTGAATGGTTAATAATATTTATTTAATCAAGAATTCTTTCAATTATCGGTTGGAACTATAAAAGAGTACGGAGGAACAAAAGGATGTCTGAGAGCAAGCACAGCTATTCAATGGACGAATCTAATGTTGCAAGCATTACGCAATAAGGCAGAGATCAAGATACAGATCGGTGAGAAGGTTACAAGAGGTCTTGGCTGCGGCGCAGACCCCAGCGTAGGCGAGAAGGCTGCTGAAGAGTCCAGAGATGAGATCGCGGAAGCTATTGCCAATACGGACATGCTTTTCATCACAGCCGGCATGGGCGGCGGAACCGGTACAGGCGCAGCTCCCGTAGTAGCGCAGATCGCAAAAGATCTCGGAATCCTCACAGTAGCAGTTGTTACAAGCCCGTTTACTTTTGAGGGTGCCAAGAGAGCAGCAAACGCAGAGCGCGGAATCAGAGAACTCCAGAAGTCAGTCGATTCCCTCATCATAGTTTCCAATGATAAGCTCCTTGACGTAGTTGATGACAATACAAGCTTCGAAGAAGCATTCAATATGGCAGACCAGGTACTGAAGTTCGGTGTAGCCGGAATCTCAGACCTCGTAGCTATCCCCGGACTCATTAACCTTGACCTTGCTGACGTTACCCGTGTCATGAAAGATGCAGGCATCTGCCATATGGGTATCGGCCGCGCTTCCGGCGAGGACAGAGCTACAGTTGCCATCAAGCAGGCTATCAATTCACCTCTCCTCGACACAACGATCGACGGAGCTACAGGTGTTATCCTTAACTTCACAGGCGGACGCGGAATGCGTCTTTCCGAGATCGATGCAGCTTCATCGATCGTACGTCAGGCTGCAGCTCCCGAAGCAGAGATCATCGTTGGTGCCGTTGTAGACGATTCCCTTGAAGATGAGCTCATGATCACTGTAATCGCTTCCGGCTTTGACGGAACAGTAAATGCATCTGCAGGACACAGAGCAAGCACATCGGTTCTTTCCAGAGAGAACCCTACACTGATCACATCGAGACAGCCTGCAGCTCCCCAGCCGAGAACTGACTATACACCCAGACAGGCTGAGCCCGCGCCTGTACCGGTTCAGAGACCGCAGCCCGGTTTCAGATTCGGTGACGATTCCGTTGCACAGCCTGCACCGGCACCCGCTCCCGTACAGCAGGTACCCGTTCAGCAGGTTCCCGTACAGCAGGTACCTGTTCAGCAGGTTCCCCAGCAGCCCGTTCAGATGCCTGCACAGCAGCCTGTTCAGATGGGCGGCAGACCTCAGGCTAACGTAGCTCCCCAGGCTGACGAGAAGGCTCAGAAATCCGCTAAGCCCTGGTTCATGTTCGGTAAGGACGGACAGTAATTTAGAGGAGTAGTTGCGTGATCTGTCCCAAATGCGGCGAGAACGATGACAAGGTCCTGGATTCAAGACCGACGGATGACGGTTTTGCTGTCAGAAGAAGACGTGTTTGCCTTGTTTGCGGAGCCAGATTCTCCACCATCGAGAAGATAGAAGGCTTAAAGCCGATGGTCGTAAAGAAGGACGGGTCCAAGCAACCCTATGATCCGGACAAGATATTGAGAAGTCTGGACGTTGCCTGTCAGAAACGCGGTGTGTCACAACAGGTCAAAGAGAATATCTGTTCTGACATTACCCATTTGGTTGACGGGAGATTTAATAAAGAGATAACCTCGTCAGAGATAGGCGAGTTTATTATGTCGAAGCTGATGGATATAGACCGTGTGTCTTATGTCCGCTTCGCATCGGTATATAAGAATTTCACTGATCTGGATTCTTATACTGCCGAGATCAACAATTTCGACGTCGGAAGCGGTGCTGAAGGCGAAGGATAAAAAGGTTTGTGACTCAGGTTACAAACAGGAAAACCTAAGAAGTTATAGAGCAGGGGTGATCTTATGGCTGCTAACAAGGTTTTGCTCGTTGACGATGATCCGGGCATCATTGAAGTTCTTAAACTCTATTTTGAGAAAGAGGGATATCAGGTTTCCTCTTGCATGCAGGGTGACAAAGCCGTTCCGGCTTTCCACAGTTTTGCACCTGACATTGTGATCCTGGATCTTATGCTTCCGGGTATGGACGGTAACGATATCTGCCGTGAGATCAGAAAGACATCTGATTGTCCGATCATTATGCTGACGGCAAGGACAGATACGCTGGATAAGATCGTCGGACTGGAACTCGGTGCCGATGACTATATTCCCAAGCCGTTTGAACCTAAGGAGGTCCTTGCAAGAGTTAAGGCTGTCTTAAGACGTACTGACAAGCGTGACGCAGCACCTGCCGCTTCCGAGAGTAAAGACGGTTCGACCGATGTCATTACTTATCCCGGTTTTTCCGTTGATAAGATCCGTTACGTTGTAAGTGTTGACGGCAATGAGATCTACATGCCGCCCAAGGAACTTGAACTTCTGTTTTTCCTTGCTTCCAATCCGAACAGGGTATTTACCAGAGAGCAGCTCTTGGAGAATGTCTGGGGTTACGATTTTTACGGAGAATCACGTACTGTTGATGTCCATATCAAGCGTATCAGAGAGAAGATCGAGAATCCCGACAGGGAACAGAACTGGAGCATTAAGACAGTCTGGAGCAAGGGTTATAAATTCGAGACGAGGTAAGTAGTTAATGGCGCCGAGAGCTGACGGTAAGCAGATATCGGCGGGCTTTGCCGTTTTTCTCATAACATTTCTCGTACTGACAACATTGATCGTTTTTGCGGTCCTGCTGTTCCTTTCGTATGAGAATATGTATAACAATCTCATTGTTGAAGTTGAATCTGAGACCAGGTCTGCAGCAAATGATCTGGCTTCCGATATCACATCCATAACCTCTCTTCAGAGCATTCCGTTTGAATATACGATAAATGACGACGGAACAGATAATTTCAAGAATTCAAGGATAATAGATAAATTCGTCAATTCACAGACATACCGCTCAAACGGCTCCGTATATATCACTGACAGGCAGGGAAAGGTCTACAGCCGCAATTCCTATGTTATGGATGTGTCAGACAACCTTCTGACTACAGAGAACGGTCCGATGCTTATATCCCAGCAGAATGTTCTTGAACTCCTGGAACAGGCTGATGTTGACGGTTTTGCAAGGACCGGATCGCATAATACCGGAAGAGTGGTTTCCATTAACTGCGTCAAGATATCGGGCACTCCGTACTTTTGTATCGTAAGCAACAGCGAGGATACAAAGGAGACTAAGGTGGAGTATGTAAACATCATACTGATACCTTCGATGGTCGCTATGATCATTGCGATAGTTCTCTATGTTGTGTTTGTCTATTTCAGCCTTAAGCCGGTAAAGGATATCTCGCAGGCAATAGCCAAGGTTGCCGAAGGAGACTATTCAGTCAGGGTAAGTCCGAAGTATTCGGATCCGAATGACTATACGACTCTGTCTGTTTCTTCGGAGTTTACGGAGATGGGCCGGACAGTCAACAAGATGATCGAATCCCTGGAGAACCAGGAACACGACAGAGAGATGTTCATATCGTCCATTGCACATGACATCAGGACCCCGCTTACATCTATAAACGGATTTGTTACCGCTATGCTCGACGGTACCATTCCCGAAGATAAGAAGTCTCATTACCTTGAACTGATCAAGCAGCAGACTGACAGGATCAGAACGCTTGTTACACAGATGACCGAAGCCTCATCTCTGTCGCATCCTGATCCTGATATGATGGAGGAGTTCAATATCAACGATATGATCAATGATATCGTTGATAATCTTGAAGCACAGCTTACGGACAAGCAGATCAGAGTAATAAAGTCACTGGATCCCGGACCGGGCATTATGGTCTACGGTGAAGCACAGCAGCTCTGCAGGGTAATAATCAATATTATTACAAATGCCATCAAGTTCACGCCTATGAACGGTGAGATAAAAATATCCACTGAAACCAGTATGAAGGCGAGAAAAGTTTTCATATCGGTTGAGGATTCCGGCGCGGGCGTAGAGGAGTCGAAAAGACAGAGAATATTTGAGAGTTTCTACCAGGCAGATCCCTCGAGAAAGTCTGAGGGCTTCGGTCTGGGACTTTATATCTGCAAGCAGATCCTTGCAGGTCACGGACAGACGATCATTTGCGATGAGGGCAGAGAACTGGGCGGCGCTAAATTCGTTTTCTCGTTCCCTTATCCGCCTGAGAAGCAGGAGCAGTGATCTTGGGCAGTTATAACTCGAAAAATAAGACTCTGGCAAAGCAGATATATAACGCCCTGTCAACTGAATTCCCTGACAGCACTTGTTCACTGGATTACGATTGTCCGCAAAACCTTGCCATCAGGGGAATATTGTCCGCACAATGCACCGACAAAAGGGTTAATATAACTGCAGCGGATCTTTTCGTAAGATATCCTGATATGAAGTCCATCGCGGATGAGGATCCCGAAGTGATCGCAGGTATCATCAAGCCTTGCGGCCTGACAGCTTCCAAGACCAGATCCGTAATGACATTTGCGAAGAAGATGACTGAAGAATGGGGCGGCCGCGTTCCTAATGATGTGGAACTTCTTATGGAAGTTCCCGGTATCGGAAGGAAGATCGCCAACCTCATAGTCGGAGAGATATACGGAACACCTGCGGTTGTTGTCGACACGCACTGCAAACGCGTGATGAAGCGGACAGGAATAACAGACAGCGATGATCCTGCCAAAGTTGAGCAGGACATAATGAAGGTATTTCCTGAAGAACAGTGGATCAGTATAGGACATCTTTCAGTCGATCTCGGAAGGAAGTACTGCACGGCCAAATCCCCGAAGTGCGGGGAATGTCCGCTCGCATCTTTCTGCAGAAGGAGGATTTAACGTAATGGCTGCAATACATTTGTCCAGCCCTGTTACCGATCTGTACGGTATCGGTCCTTCTGCTGAGGAGAAACTTGCCAGGCTCGACATATATACGGTATATGATCTTATCTCGTTTATTCCCTGGCGCTATGACGACTGGTCGAATGTCGGAACGATCTCTTCTTTTGACATGGCTGACCGCTTTGCCGACAATGCCGGTTATGATCTGTCCTTCAGAGGCACAGTCTCCACCAATCCTTCAGTTAATGTTACGAGCAGGAAGAAGCCTTTAAGCTTTTTTGTAAGTGACGGTACCGGAAGGATAAAGCTTACTTTTTTTAATTCCCCTTATCTGTCTGGAAAATTCGCTTTGGGTGACGATTGTTTTGTGCACGGTTCCGTTACGCTGTTTAACGGTCAGATGCAGATGGTCAATCCTTATATCGAGAAAGCGGAAAAAATAGAAGACAGCGCGCTTGTAAGACCGGTCTACCATCTTACCTCAGGTCTTACTTCAAATAATATTTCCAAGTGGGTCAGGACGGCATTAAAGCTCTGCGGCGACGAATTGCTGTCATGCATTCCGGTAAGCATAGCTGAGCAAAAGGGATTCGTTCCGCCAAAACAGGCTTATGAGATGGCTCATTTCCCTTCTTCTCTTGATGAGGCACGCAGAGCAAGGGAACAGCTTGCGTATGAGGAACTGATCCTTTTGGGGATCGGAATGAAGCTGTACAGTTCCGGTCATGGTGTTAAGGAGATCGCTGAGCAGGTTATTCCTTCAGGTCAGGACGGTATCGGCATTGATTCCAGAAACAGATGGAAAGTAATAAAGAGCAATCTCGGATTTGCGCTCACGGAGGATCAGGCAGCGGCTTTCCGCGATGTTCAGACGGATCTTATGTCCACAACTCCAATGAACAGGCTGATCCAGGGTGATGTAGGCTCTGGAAAGACTATGGTGGCGGCACTCTCAATGCTGATAACCGCATTGATGGGAAAGCAGGCAGTTCTTTTGGCACCGACCTCGGTTCTTGCAACCCAGCATTATAAGACGATCTCAAATCTTATGAGAAACAGCGGCATGGAGCCGGTACTTCTTCTCGGAAAGACTAAAGCCTCGGAGAAAGCAGATATAAAAGAGAAGATAGAAGACGGAAGTGCAAGAGTGATCATCGGTACGCATGCGCTTCTTACCGATGACATAAAGTTCAATGATCTTGCTCTTGTTATTGCGGATGAGCAGCACCGTTTCGGTGTTAAGCAAAGAGAAAAACTGCTGTTTAAGGATACCCTGAAAGACGGAACGGTTAAGAGCGTTCATAATCTTGTAATGACAGCCACACCGATCCCGAGAACCCTTGCCATGGTGATATACGGAGACATGGCGACATCCGTGATCAGACAGAAGCCGAAAGGACGGCAGGAGATCACGACATGGTTTGTCAATTCGAAGAAGAGCAAGGCGATAGAAGAGATGATGAGCATTAAGCTTGATGCCGGTGAGCAGGTCTATATTGTCTGTGCCAAGATCGATACTGATGAGGCTGAAGCAGGCGCCGATAACATGGTAGGAGATCCTGTTACAGACGACAGTTCCGTAACCAGTGTTTTCGAGATGAAAAAGATCGTGGATTCAATGAGTAATCTTTCAAAATATCCGAGTGCCGTTCTTTACGGTTCCATGAAGGAAAAGGACAAGCTCGATACAATGGAAAAGTTTATTTCGGGTGATATCAGGATACTGATCTCCACGACAGTAATAGAAGTAGGTGTCGATAATCCTAATGCCAATGTAATGATCATCATGGATGCGGACAGGTTCGGTCTGTCAACACTTCACCAGTTAAGAGGAAGGATCGGAAGAGGAGATAAAAAATCTTTCTGCCTTCTGGTATCGGAATCCAGATCGGAACTGGCTCTTTCGCGCATGAAGATGATGTGTGAGTCTTCTGACGGATTTGAGCTGGCCGAGAAAGACCTGGAATTAAGGGGTCCCGGAGATTTTTACGGAACAAGACAGCACGGCATACCGACATTAAGGGCAGCAAACCTGTATACTGATATGAAGATAGCCACGGAAGCCACTGAGGCTGTCAACAGGATAATAGAAGAGGGCGGTGAAGAAGCGGACCGCCTTAATGATGCGATAAAGAAAATGTTCGAACTGAGGTTCGCCAGAAAGATGGAGCAGATCTGATGCCGAGAGTAGTAACGGGAAGGTTCAGAGGAACGATATTGCAGGCGCCTGAAGGAGACAGGACAAGACCTACCACCGATAAGGTTAAGGAGGCTCTGTTCTCGATAATACAGACGGATGTTCCTGATGCCGAATTTCTTGATCTTTACTCAGGCTCGGGACAGATAGGCATCGAAGCTCTCAGCAGGGGAGCAAAGCGGGCAACGCTGGTCGATAAGAGCGGACAGGCGGCAGGTATTATATCGAGGAACATAAGCAAGGTAAGGCTCGACGGTTCCGACGAGATCCGTTTTTATAAGATGAATGCTGCACAGGTGCTTGAACTGCTGGGGAAAGACGGTGAGAAATTTGATATTATATTTATGGATCCGCCTTACAAAGATGCCGCTTTGAGACTTGAGGAAGAAACAAAGCTGATCAGCGAATACGGTTTGCTCGCAAATGGCGGAATGCTCATCCTGGAACATGACAGGGACTATGAACCGCCGGAGGAACTTAACGGCTTAAGACGTGTTCGTTCTTGTAGTTACGGGATTACAGTGATAACATTTTTTAAGGAATAAAATTCGG
Organism: Oscillospiraceae bacterium; assembly: GCA_902776845.1. Lineage (GTDB taxonomy): Bacteria > Bacillota > Clostridia > Saccharofermentanales > Saccharofermentanaceae > Saccharofermentans. The sequence continues at coordinate 8,684 of CACYRM010000024.1, read as the reverse complement.
AGGGTGTCGGTTTGAAAGTAATGCTCTTTCCCGGTACATTTGATCCTTTTACTAGGGGACACAGGGACATTGCGAGAAGGGCTTCAAGGCTCTGTGATAAGCTTGTCATCGCAGTTATGGAGAATGCTGCCAAGACTCCGATGTTTACGCCTGAAGAAAGAGTGGAACTTATAAAACGTTCTTTGGAGAATGATCAGCTTGATAATGTTGAGGTAATGGCATGGGGAGGTCTTTTGGTCGATCTTTATCAGGATCTCGGCTGCTGCGCTTCAGTAAGAGGAATACGGTCAGAGTCTGATTTCAGATATGAATCTGAACATGCGCTTGCCAACCGTCTTCTTTTCTCCGGATATGATGCGGTCCTTCTGCCCTGCAGAGATGATCTGTCACTTATAAGTTCATCTATGGTGAAGGAAGTCGGCTCATACGGCGGAGACATATCAAAGATGGTTCCGGCTGAGATATTGGATTTAGTTAAGGAAAAACTTTTGAAAGGAAGGAAATAATAATGGAGAACAGCAATTTCAATCAGGGCGGACAGCGTTATGACGCAATCAAACATATCGATTATCTTATCGATATGGTAAAGGATGCATCAAGTGTTCCTTTCTCGGATAAGTGCTCTATCGAGAGAACAGAGACTATCAATTCACTTCAGATCCTTAAGAATAACCTTCCGGCTTCCGTTGCCCAGTCGAATGATATTGTTGCAAGGGCACAGGACATCATCAGTACCGCAAGAGAGAAGAATAAGAAGATCATTGATGACGCCAACCGCATGTATGCCATGAAGGTCAACGATCACGAGATCACCAGAGGCGCAAGGGAAGAAGCTGCCCAGATCATTGCCAATGCCGAGGCCCAGGCAGAAGAGCTCAGAAGAAATGCCCACATCTATGTTAAGTCTCTCCTTGAAAATGTTAATGAGACACTTTCCGATAACATCGCCAAGATCCAGACAAACCTTTCCGAGATCAATTCAACACTTGAAGAGACCGATTGAGGATCATATATAATTAAGCGTTAATACGGCCGCAAACATCTGCGGCCTTTTCTTTTTAATTACATTAAGCTAAACCGCATTATATGGCGTAAAATATTAGAAGATGCATTTGGTTAGTATCAAAGGAGGTGTTATATCATGATCCTCGGAATTGAGATCCGGAACTTCGATGTGTTCGACCAGGATAAGGCGGGAATCCTTATTGATGATTATATCTCCGAAAAGGAGCCGGGAAACACTTCTGATCCGCTTCGCGGTCTGAATGCGCTTATCGGACGCAACAATACAGGAAAGACATCCTTCATGGGCTGTATGGCATTCCTTAAAGACTGTATAACGCAGGGCTGTGCGAGCGCTTCCATCATTTACGGTAGACCCGGTTTTGCGAATATGACGCCCGATATCTCAAGACCTTCCGTGTTCAAAGTCTTTTTCAAGCTTGAGGATAAAAAGACGGGCGAGCCCAAGTTCATTCAGTATGAACTCGGAATTGTTACCAGCAAGTATATGAGCCCGATTATCGATGAAGAGAAGATCAAGATTGCTGTTGATATCGAAGGTGAGAAGAAAGCCCTTACCATCCTTGATATGAAGGGCGGGGAAGGTTATATCATAAATCTTGAGGATGCCGCTGATAAGACGGCAATAGGTGTCGAGGATGAACATCTCACGGCTTTGAGCCTGTACGGAATGATAACAGGATACAGGGATTTTGTTTTGTTATATAAAGAGATATCCTCGTGGTTTTTCTGCAGTTTCTCTTCTGAAGAGCAGAGTTCGTATTTTTATGAAGGCGGTGCTCCGGGCGGACATAAACACCTGAACAGTACAGGCTCCAATGTCGGAAACGTGCTTGAATATATTAAGATGAATGATGAAGAGGAATACGAACGTATCGTTACCGAGATCAAAGATAAGATCCCCGCGATGAAACGCAAAAAGAATCTTCCTCTGGCACTTAAGGAAAGTCCAGATAAGCTTTTCCTGTATCTTCTTCTTCTCCGCGACGCGAGTCCGAGATCCACCATTTTTATTGAGACTCCGGACAAGGATCTCTACCACGATATGGTAGATGTCTTAAGTGATGAAATGCGCGAGTATACGATGAAGAACCATTATTGCCAGATCATCTTTTCCACACACAATCCGTACATTATCGAGTCGTTGTCTCCAAAGGAGATATGGATCTTCGAGAGATCTTTCGAAAAAGACGACGGTGACGTGAGGATCCGTTGCGCCGGTGAAGATCCGCTGGTTATGGAAATGTTCAACCAGGGCGTCGGAATGGGTGCCATATGGTATGGCGGACACCTGGATACCAGACCGGAGGATGACTGAAAAAGGCGATATTTATGCTGATAGAAATACTTTCAGAAGATAAGTCGGGAGCTGTTGTTGTACAGCGTCTTGCCGAACGGATAGCAGAGAGTGAAGGGGCGGAAGTCAAGGTCAACGTCCATCCTCACAGGGGCTGCGGAAGCCTTCCAAAAGATATGGCGGCAAAACCTCCGAGGTTTGCAAGCTCACTGCTCGATCTTCTTCCCGCAAAACTCAGAGCGTATAACAAAGTATACGGGGGCAAGGAATTTATCCTTATCATTGCGCTGGATTCCGATGATAACGATCCCCAGACCATAAGACAGGAGATCTATTCCTGTGCATCTGCCTATGCTCCTGATATAAGGAGTGTTGTCGGATTAAGCACTGAGGAGATCGAAGCCTGGATGCTCGGTGATAAGGCAGCTGTATATGATGCATATCCTGACTGTAAAAAGGAAATACTGGATTCTTATGTTCAGGATTCCGTATGCGGAACGTGGGAGGTCCTCTGCAGGGTAATAAGTGATAATGCGGAAGAACTTATTGATATCGGATATCCCGCAATCGGTCATTACAAGGCTTTGTGGGCTGAGAATATCTCACGTTATATGGTTCCGCAAAAGAACGTCTCACCGAGCTTTAATACATTCAGGATGGCCCTGATCACGGCATTGAAGAACCCTGTTCCCATATACCGAAGGCGCGAGTTCTGATGGCACGGCATATATATGTTCATAATCCTTTCTGCGCAAGGAAGTGTCCCTACTGTGATTTTTATTCGGTCGCTGATACTTCGGAGAGTAACGCTTTCTACAAGGCGGCGTTGAGAGAGGCAAAACTGCTCGGAGAGATCATGAAGGATTCTTCCGGAAAGGATCATATCAATGACAGAGATGACAGGGATACGGTTTATTTCGGAGGCGGGACTCCGTCGGTCCCGGACAGCAGACTTATATGTGATCTTTTATCCGGAATACTGGATGCCTTCAGCATTTCTTCTGACGCGGAGATAACCATAGAAGTCAATCCGTCATCCGTAACGGATGAAAAGCTTTCAGACTATAAACTGGCGGGATTTAACCGTATATCCGCCGGGGTCCAGTCCTTGGACGATGAAGTGCTTAAAAGGCTGGGAAGACTTCATGATTCAAAAGACGCTGTTGATGCGATAAAAAGGATAACAGCTGCCGGGTTCAATAATGTATCCGCAGACCTGATCACAGGAGTTCCAGGCGGGACTCTTGATGGGATAAAAAAAGATATAAATACGTTTTATTCGCTCGGAGTAAAACATATAAGCACCTATTCACTTATGCTGGAAGAGGGAACTGTATTTTTCGAAAGATACGGTAAAACGATCGAGGATCTCATGCCTCCGGAAAAAGAGCGAGAGATGTATCACGGAACACGTGATTGCTTACGGAGCCTGGGCTACGAGACTTATGAGATATCCAACAGCGCTCTTCCGGGATACAGGAGCATACACAATTCGGCATATTGGAATTCTTGTGAGTATCTTGCTGTCGGGGCAGGCTCGCACGGTTATCTCGGCAATGTCAGATACGGTCACGAAGATGATATACACGCATATATCGAAGAGATGAATTCTGTCAGTGAAGAGGACTACAGGGCATTTCTTGAAGGCAATGACCGGTTGAGTTCTTTATATGTTGAAGAGATCCTTTCCGAAGAGGATAAGATGCGTGAAGTGCCTTTCTTAAGGCTCAGAACAGATGAAGGTATTCTGTTGGACGAATTCAAAAACGTATTCGGTGTCGAATTCGAAGATGTATTCGGACAGGCTGTGAAGACCAATATCGAAAAGGGTCTTCTTGAGCGCAAAGAAAGAACGCTCCGGTTAACTCGGAGCGGTCTTGATCTTGCAAATAAAGTTATAGAGGATTTCCTTTAACCCTGAGCCTGTGATGCTCTGTATTTTTCCTCGTCGGCCTTTCTGATTGCGGTACGCATTATCTTGCCGCTGGTGGTCTTGGGAAGCTCGTCTACGAATTCGATAACCCTCGGATACTTATAAGGCGCCGTGGCATTCTTAACGTGATTCTGGAGCTCTTTTACAAGTTCCGGTGAAGCCTTATCCTTGTAAGCTTTTGTAAGGACAACAGTTGCCTTAACGACCTGACCTCTCATAGGATCGGGAACAGCTGTTACGGCGCACTCAAGAACTGCATCGTGAGTCATGAGAGCGCTCTCTACCTCGAAAGGTCCGATACGGTAACCGGAGCACTTGATAACGTCGTCGTTTCTTCCTACGAACCAGATATAACCCTCAGGATCTCTCCAGGCAGTATCGCCTGTGCTGTAGTCTGCGCCGGGCCACTGATCTGCCATTGCTTCAGGATTCTTGTAGTATTCACGGAAGAGGCCTGTAGGCTTTGAAGAAGCATTCTTTATAACGATATTTCCTACGATACCATCTTCAACCGGAACACCATTGTCGTCAACCAGCTGGATGTCGTAGATAGGTGTGGGCATACCTGTTGAACCGGGTTTTACATCGATCCACGGGAAGTTGGCGAACAGGACGCTTCCTTCTGTCTGACCGAATCCTTCGCGGATCTCAAGTCCTGTATACTTCTGCCATTTATAGAATACTTCAGGATTCAGAGGCTCGCCTGCCATGGAGCAGTGCTTAATGGAGGAGAAGTCATACTTTGTAAGATCTTCCTGGATAAGATATCTGTAGATAGTGGAAGGTCCGCAGAAGGAATTGAGCTTGAGCTTTTCCATGATCTCGAGCATTCTTGCTGCTTTGAACTTCTGTGTATCGTAAGTAACGTTAACCGCGCCGCAGATCCACTGGCCGTAGATCTTGCCCCATGCGAACTTTGCCCATCCTGAATCAGCCTGCGTCAGGTGTCTGCATCCGTCGTAAACCTGCTGCCAGTACTTGGCTGTTACGATGTGACCCAAAGGCAGAGTATAGTCATGCAGGATCATCTTAGGCTCACCTGTAGTACCGGATGAGAAATATATCATCATCGGATCATATGCGTGTGTAGCTTCTTCACCGGTGGGACGCTCAAAAACAGGGGATGCGTTATCAATATCATCGGTCAGCGATCTCCATCCTTCAGGTGCTTTGCCGATAACACTGCAATACTGAACCGTCTTGCAGTCGGGACGTGCCTTGTTAACGTGCTCGATGATCTGCTCATCGTCAGCGCATACGATCATCTTAACGTCTGCCGCATTGCATCTGTAAACGATGTCGTGGTAAAGAAGCTGGAACGTGGCGGGAATGACCAGAGCGCCGAGCTTATGAAGACCTACCATCGTGAACCATACTTCGGGACGCTGGCGGAGCATCATAAGGACTCTGTCGCCCTTTTTGATTCCCAGTCCCTTGAACATATTGGCAACTCGGTTGCTCTTCTCGCTTATATCCCTGAACGTGAAATGTCTCTCGTTGCCGTCGTCATCACACCATATTAGAGCTTCCTTCTCGGGATCCTCCTTGGCATATACATCTACAACGTCAAACCCGAAGTTGAAATCCTCCGGAACATTTATCTTGAAATTCTGTTTAAAATCCTCGTAACTGTCGAACTCAATCCTATTTACAAATCTGTTTAATAAATCCATGGGTATATAATTCCTTTTCTACTTCAAAATTTCCGTGTTTTGGGGCAGAACTGCTAAATCACTCGTTGATTATCGTGAGGAACTTAGCAGTCTCCGTCACGGCACGCTGTCCGTGAGGCTTTTCCGGATTGAAGTAAATGGAGTCTCCAGCTTCAAGAGTGAACTCTCTGTCACCGACGACTACCTTGATGGCACCTTCGATGACATAGTTGAACTCCTGTCCGCCGTGGCGTACGAGTTCCGCTGTCTCAGACTTGGACAGGGTAACGATCATAGGATCCATCTGTCTGTGCTTATAGTTGAAGGCGAGGGCGCTGAAAGAATAGCCCGGATAACGCTCTACCTTGACGCCGTTGCCGCCTCTTACCACTGTATAATCATCCATTCTCGGGACATCACCTGTCATCAGGACTGTGGGATCCACCTTGAAAATGCTTGCAACCTTATAAAGGATGCTGATCGGGATCTCTTTCTCGCCGTTCTCATATGCTAAATACTCTTCTGTGCTCACGCCGCAGCCTGTAGCTATTTCTTCTGCAGTCAAGTCAAGAATGTCTCTAAGCTCTCTGATCCTGTCAGATATCTGCTTAATGTATTCGTTCATATTGGCCTCCTGATTATTCAGTGCGTTGATACTTATAGCGATTGAGTATTATACCAAATAATATTAAATTATGCTCGCGCGCGCATTGGAACATATCCACATAAAGAAAGCGGAAGTTCGCTTGCGTGGTACGACATAACGACTAAAGTTTAGATTGACTAACTCGACTGCCCGTTGATAGAATTTTGAACATTGAGGGAGTAGCAGACGCGGTAAAGGCGTTGTATAAGTCAACATACTGGTTATATCCTGGCTTATTCTTCCATTGCGAGACTCAAGGCAATTTAGCGGCCTTGGGTTATTTTTTTGCCCGGGCAGAGAGGATGGCTTAAGTGTTAGAGCTCATAATCAATTCATTGCTTCTTGGCATTGGTCTTGCGATGGATGCATTCTCAATCTCCATTGCCAACGGCATCATAGAGCCGGATATGAGAAAGATCAGGATGCTCAAGATTGCCGGTGTTTATGCTGTTGCCCAGTTTCTCATGCCTCTGATCGGCTGGTTTCTTGTAACAACACTTGAAGGGATCTTTACTTCTTTCAGCAAATTCATTCCCTGGATTGCGCTTATCCTGCTTTTGTTTATCGGCGGGAAAATGATAATAGAGGGAATTAAAGAGCGAAAAGAAAAAGACGAAGAAGGGAAGAAGGCGGACGCACCCGCTAAGCTTACCTGGGGAGCCCTAATCGTCCAGGGCATAGCCACTTCGATCGACGCTCTCTCGGTAGGATTCACCATATCTGAATACAACGTTTTACAAGCTTTTGCCTCATCTTTGATAATCGGCGTGGTAACTCTTGTGATATGCTTAATTGGGTTGATTTTCGGCAAGAAGATCGGCAATAAGATTTCCGGTGTTGCGACGATAATCGGAGGTGCAATACTGATATTTATTGGAATAGAGATATTTGTCAAAGGCATTTTCGGCCTTTAAGAACGGAGGAATTATATGGCTAAAGCAGCAGTTTTTATAGCAGACGGCAGTGAAGAGGTTGAGGCTATCACACCTGTTGACCTTTTAAGAAGAGCAAAGGTGGATGTTGATGTCGTATCCGTTATGCCGGAACTTGAGATCACAGCTTCAAGAAATGTTAAGATCACGGCGGATAAGCTGATTGGCGAGATCGACTTTGATGAATACGATCTGCTTGTCCTTCCGGGCGGAATCAGAGGGACAAATAACCTCAATGCCAACGAAGAACTCAAGAAGCAGATCGTCCGCTTCAACGATCAGGGCAAGGGGATCGCGGCAATCTGCGCAGCTCCTTCGATCTTTGCAGGTCTCGGACTTCTTAACGGCAAGACCTCAACATGCAACCCGGGTTTCTGGGATGAGCTCCGCGCAGGCGGTGCCAATGTGATCGAGGATTCCAAAGTCGTCGTTAACGGCAACATCATCACGAGCCAGGCCATGGGAACATCGGTTGATTTCGGCCTCGCGCTTGTGGGTTACCTCTGCGGCGAGGAAGAAAAAGAGGCTCTGAAGGCTAACGTCAGATTCTATAATTAAGCCCCGGAAAAACCTGATTCTGCACGTGTGTAACATTGTTACATTGCTTTTTTAGTTGAATAATCAACATAAATCATTTACAATAGCGTGCGTTTGGAGACGTATCGAAGTGGTCATAACGGGGCGCACTCGAAATGCGTTTGTCGGGTAACCGGCTCGAGGGTTCGAATCCCTCCGTCTCCGCCATAATATCAAACCGCAGACTTAACTGTTTGCGGTTTTTTATTTCAAACCAGGAGAAAAACAAGATGTTGATAGATTTTCATACACATACTTTCCCCGATGAACTGGCAAATAAGGTTATCCTGAAGATTGCCGGTGATGCGTCTATCCGTCATTATACCGAGGGTACTAATTCATCACTTTTGGAATCAATGGACAGGGCAGCTGTTGACATGAGCGTTATTTTGCCTGTTGTAACTAAGCCTTCTCAGTGTGAAACGATAAACAGAGTAGCTAAGGATGTAAATGACAGATATTTCCCGCGGCTTTTGTCATTTGGCGGGATTCATCCTGATAATGAAAATTACAGGATAATCCTGAAAGATCTTGCAGAGTCGGGTATAAAAGGGATCAAGCTGCACCCCCTGTACCAGGGCGTCGCCATAGACGATATTAGGAATCTGAGGATAATCGATTGTGC
>CACYRM010000023.1 GCA_902776845.1 Oscillospiraceae bacterium | reverse complement strand
GTGCTTATCTCAAGAGCCTGCTTCAGTGTCATGCCGACAGAGAACGGTATCATCTTTGTCAGCTTGTTGCTCTGTGCGACAGGCATGTTAAGAACCCTTGCAACATCCTTAACCGCCTGTCTTGCGGCAAGCGTGCCGAAAGTAATAACATGGGCGACTCTCGTCTTGCCGTATTTGGCCTCGACATAGTCTATTGCCGTCTGTCTTCTCTCATCGTTGAAATCGACATCGAAGTCAGGCATCGATACTCTTTCGGAGTTCAGGAATCTCTCGAAAACAAGTCCGTATCTGATGGGATCGATATCAGTTATTCCGACAGCATATGCAACGAGCGAACCGGCGCCGGAGCCTCTTCCCGGTCCGACAGTGACTTCATGTGTCTTGGCATAGTTTATAAAATCCCAGACTATGAGATAGTAATCGGTATAGCCCATGCTGTTTATAACTGAAAGCTCATATTCTGCGCGCTTCATATACTCATCAACGCTTCCCGTCGGAGGAGTTACTTCAAATCTCTTCTCAAGACCCTTATATGTCAGATCAGCAAGATAATCCGCGTGACTGCTGAAGCCTTCAGGCACTTCATAAACGGGAAGATGTATAGTCTCAAAATCATATTCGGCATTGCACATATCGGCGATCTTTCCGGTGTTATCGATCGCTTCTGAGAGTTCAGGGAAAAACCTTCTCATCTCGGTCTCGGATTTGACGTAAAACTCATCGCAGGACATACGCATCCTGTTCTCGTCATCTATCCTTGCGGCAGTCGAGATACAAAGAAGGATATCCTGAGCCTCGGCATCATCCTTCATCAGATAATGGCAGTCATTGGTGGCAACAAGAGGTATGCCGGTCTCATTGGAAAGCTTAACGAGAGCCGCGTTGACCCTCGCCTGTTCAGGCGTGGTATTTGCCTGTATCTCAAGATAGTAATTGCCTCTGCCGAAAAGCCTGTCATACCATATGGCTGCCTGTGCCGCTTTCTCTGTCTCACCCGAAAGGATAAGCGAAGGCACTTTACCGGCAACGCACGCGGAAAGACATATCAGTCCTTCATGCCACTTCTCAAGGAGTTCCTCATCTATCCTCGGTCTTCTGTAGAAACCTTCGGTAAAACCTGCTGATACAAGCCTGTTCAGATTCGTAAGACCCTGATTATCCTTAGCCAGGAGTATCAGGTGATTGTAATACTTATCTTCCGCGCCGGGAGCAGTATTCTTATCAAATCTCGAACCCGGAGCCACATATACTTCACACCCTATTACCGGATGAATGCCGTTAGCCTTCATCTCCCTGTAAAACGAGACTGCGCCGTACATTACACCGTGATCGGTTATCGCGCATGAAGTCATGCCCATATCCTTGAGTCTGGCGGCGAGATCCTTGATCTTTATCGCGCCGTCAAGAAGACTGTATTCAGTATGAAGATGCAAATGACAAAAACCGCTCATTATCTCTTCCCCTTGAGTTCGATTATTATGTCTCTTATCTCGGCAGCCCTCTCAAAATCAAGATCCTTGGCCGCCCTGGTCATCTCAACAGTAAGCTTCTCGATAAGCTTCCTGTTCTCTTCCTCGGTTCCGCCCGATACGCCCTCATTTATTAGCCTTGCGGCATCTATGCCGCCTTTGCCGGAAGACCTGTCTTTACCTCTGCCGGATGAAGAATCCCTGCTGTTCTCGGCAACGATATCAAATACGTCTCTTACAGCCTTTTTGATAGTCTTCGGTGTAATTCCGTGGACTTCATTGTACTCCTGCTGGATCTTCCTTCTGCGGTTGGTCTCTGATACGGCATTCATCATGGAATCAGTAACTTCATCTGCATAAAGGATAACTCTGCCGTGATCATTCCTGGCACATCTTCCGATTATCTGGATCAAAGATCTCTCAGATCTTAAGAAGCCCTCCTTATCTGCATCGAGTATCATGAGCAGTGATACCTCAGGAAGGTCGATTCCTTCCCTCAGGAGATTGATTCCGACTATAACATCTATCTCGTCATTACGGAGTTTGTTGAGTATCTGCATACGCTCGACTGCCTTGATATCCGAATGGAGATAAGTGACCCTGATATCCTCTTTCTTAAGGAATTCTGTCAGGTCTTCCGCCATTCTCTTGGTGAGAGTCATTATGAGGCTCTTATCACCTGTCTTCTTCTGCTCCTTAAGTTCACCGAGAATATCTTCGATCTGTCCGTCAACGGGCCTGATAAAGATCTCCGGCTCCAGGAGTCCTGTGGGCCTTATTACCTGCTCAACTATCTGTTCACTGTGTTCTTTCTCATAATCAGCCGGTGTCGCGCTGACAAAGACAGTCTGCCCCATACGCTGCTCAAATTCACTGAACTTCAAAGGTCTGTTATCAAATGCCGAAGGAAGTCTGAATCCGTACTGGACCAGCATCTCCTTGCGCGATCTGTCGCCGTTATACATTGCTCCGACCTGGGGAATTGTCTGGTGTGACTCATCGATGAAGAGAAGAAAATCATCAGGAAAGAAATCCATCAGCGTGCACGGAGGCTCGCCCTCTTCCCTTCCTGCGATATGTCTCGAATAATTCTCGATACCCTTGCAGAAACCGGTCTCCCTTAACATATCCATGTCGTAACGGGTACGCTGCTCAAGCCTGTAGGCCGCGATCATGTCGCCGGCTTCCCTTAATTCCTTAAGTCTTACCTCAAGCTCGGCTTCGATCCTGTCTATGGCTTTATTGAGCTTGGATCTGCCTGTCGCATAGTGGGAAGCCGGAAACAGTTCAATGTAGTCTCTGGTAAACTCGGTCTTTCCGGTTATGGCATCCACATAGCTTATCTTGTCGATCTCGTCACCGAAGAAGCTGATCCTCGTAAGCGTATGCTCAGAATCGGGAGTCCAGATATCGATGATATCGCCCTTGCGCCTGAAAGAGCCTCTCGCAAGATCAAAATCGTTACGCGTGTACTGCATATTGATGAGCTGACCCATGACCGCATCCATAGGTATCTCCAGCCCCGTCTCAAGCATAAGGGCCAATGAAAGATAATCATCCTTCTCGCCTATTCCGTATATGCATGATACTGAAGCCACGATAATTACATCTTCCCTCGTCAGGAGAGACTTTGTCGCCTCATGGCGCATACGGTCGATCTCGTCATTGATCGAGGAATCCTTCTCGATGTATGTATCTGTGGCAGCAATATAAGCTTCAGGCTGATAGTAATCGTAATAGGAGATAAAGTATTCCACGGCATTCTCAGGGAACAGCTCCTTAAATTCAGCATATAGCTGGCCTGCCAGAGTCTTGTTGTGTGCAAGAACAAGTGTAGGTCTCTGAACCTTCTCGATAATGTTGGCCATAGTGAAGGTCTTGCCGGAACCGGTAACACCCAGGAGAGTCTGCGCCTTCATCCCCTCCTTAATACCCCTGACCAGGGAATCTATTGCTTCCGGCTGGTCTCCGGACGGCTTGTAATCAGAATGCAGTTTAAAATCCATTATCGTTCAAAGCCTCAATGCGTTGCAGGTAAAAATCTTCTGTGTAAATTTTAGAACGTTTGTTCTGTGTTTGCAATATATCCTTATGTTATTGGCCGCAAAACGGATTGCCGCCATAGAGCTCTGTAACGCGTTCTTTCAGCGGGGGATCTGTTCCTTCAGTCTCAGCCTCCGCCGAAGCCAGTGCCATACAAAGCCTGAAAGCATCCTCCGGAGTCATTTCCTCATCAAATGCATAAGCAAGCCCTGCCGTCATGGCATCACCGCAGCCCGTCGTGCAGCAGACATTAATATCCATCGCCTTTAAATACACCGGGGACTGATCTCTGTCAGCAAAGACCGCGCCTTCTCCGCCCATTGATATAAGGCATCTCGAAATGCCCATTGAGACGATATTCCGTGCTTCCTCCAAAGCGCGGTCATGATCGTTATTTAGTCCCAGTTCCTCACAGGTCGGCTTGACAGCGGAAGGGATGGCTTTTAACCCTTCCTGAAGATAATCTCCGGCGCAGTCAAGGATGACTCTGACACCTTCTGCCGAGCCGAAACACCTTATAAGATCTGCATAGATACCGGAAGGCGAACCAGAAGGAGGACTTCCCGATAAGACAACGATATCTCCTTTATTCAGTCTTCCGGTCAGGAGTGCCTTAAACCTCTCAACCGAATCCCTGTCGTATAAAGGACCTTCTCCGTTGATATCGGTCGTTACTCCGTTCTCACCGGAGATCTTGATATTTGTTCTTGTATTGCCTGAGGGGTATCTTATGCTCAAAACTTCAAAATCATTCTTTAGCATATCGAAAAGTTTACCGCCGTCCTCACCGCACAGTCCTGCGCAGACAACAGACTCTTTTCCCAGCACCTTAAGAGTCTTGGAAACATTGATACCCTTGCCGCCGGGATACGTCCTCATACCGTGCGACTTATTGATGCTTCCGGGCATAAGTCCGTCACTTACACGGAGACTCATATCTATCGCAGGATTAAGCGTTACCGTGTAGATCATGACTTTACGCCTTTCTTTTTAACGACTTGAGGTATTCCTTCTGTTCGGGAGTGATGCGGAAACTTTCAACCGCTTTCTGAATGGTTTTATTATGTGTCCATATATCGAGTTTCTGACCTTCAATATAAGGTAGAGCCGCATCATACTGCTTGGCGAGGGCTGTTGCGAAATACCATGCGGTCATCATGTTCACATAGTATTCTTTGGAGCGTATTTTCGAGACCTTCGTTAGATATGAAGTCTTAAAATCCTCATCAAGAAAATGCTCCATGAGCATTCCTATGGCAAATCTTTTCACATATGTAAGATCAGACTTTATCCACCTGTTCAGATATTCGAGCAGAAGATCTTTGTTTTTCTTAAAGACCTTCGGTGACATCTGATCGCAGGTCGCCCAGTTGTCAACATAGGGGAGAAAAGAATCCATGAGTTTTATGCAGCCGGCGGCATCCTTCATGCCGGACAGGATAAATGCGTGGAGCTGGTTTTCTTCAAAATACCTGTGAGGAAGATCTTCCAGGAAAACAGATATATCTTCTCTTTTCGACAGTTCTTTTGCAAGCTGTCTCAATGCAGGAGTCCGGACTCCGATTATCGAATCAGGATTTACCGTTGGAATGATGGTCACCTGCATATCACGGTAACCAGTATCCTGAAGTTTATTTAATTCCGCCCGGATCTCGTCAATAATCATAAACGGTCAGAATATGACATACATGAGTATCGCAGTCACAGCACCGAGAAGACAGCCAGCAGCAACCTGGAGAGGCGTATGACCGAGGAGTTCCTTCAGTTTCTCCTCATTAGGGAGATCGGCACCGGTGATCTTTTCAAACATCTCAGCCATAACATTAAGGAGTTCCGCATGTTTTCCCGCCTGATACCTGACGTTCATCGCATCATGCATTACAACGATCGCTACGATCATCGCGACAGCGAAGACAGCACTGTCAAATCCTTCGTAAAGACCTGCTGCCACAGCAACGGAGACCACGGTGGCAGAATGTCCGCTAGGCATTCCCCCGTCACCGAATAATCTCTCGAAACTGAACTTTCTGGTCAGTATAAGATTGCTTATGCATTTAAATACCTGGGCCAAAAACCAGGAAACAACTCCCACGATAAGGATCCTGTTGGTGATTATCTGCAGGAAAAACTCCATACTATCCCTTTCTGATACAAAAACTCCAATTTATTTTACTCTATAAAACGCAAAAATAAAGAATAAATGCATTAAATCAGAGAGGACATCGCTTAATAAATTGCGAAAAAAGATGCCGCAGATCTTCTCTGCGGCATCTATACAAACAAACTCAAAACTTATATTGTGGTCTCGTTCTTACGTTTATGATGATACATTACCATTAAGGCATCACAAGGAAACAACTGTTAACAATTCGTGAACAAACCCCGTCAATTTTGAAGTCCCGGTCATAATGGCCCTCAATCCCTTATACCGCGGTTCATTCCGGCCATTGAAGCCAGCGTTGAAATATGAACAGGACACACGCGCATACAGGCCAGAGATTTTGAACACCCCTTCGCGAAGTGCTGTTCGTATTCTTTTTTTATCTTAGTCTTGTCACCTTTGCTCCGTGAAGCGACAAAATAACTGTCATTGGCAAAAAGAGGTCCGAAGAATTCTTCCCCCTTAACATAATTGGGACAGACCTCCAGGCACAGACCGCATTTCAGACATCTTCCGATCTGGTATTCAAGTTCGTGATTCTTCTCGGAATCCTGATGGTATTCACCTATGAAAGCATCCATCTTCTTAAGATTTTCCTGTATGATCCCCCTGTCCACCACAAGGTCGCAGATCACGGGAAACTTGCGAAGTGGTTCTATAGTCAGCAAATCCCCCTTCAGATCCTTCAAAAACGTGTCACAGGCAAGCCTTGGAACACCGTTTATTACCATGGCGCAGCCTCCGCACATTCCCTGAAGACATGAACACTCCCAGGAGATCCTGTCCGTGGGATTACCGTCCGCGTCAATGATATCGTCCCTGTAATTAAGGCTGTCAAGGACCGCTGCCACAGAGGCATCTTTGCCTCCCTCATATTCGAAAACCTGCCAATACGGCTCGGCGTGAGGATGCTGCTGTCTTAATATCTTAACCTTCATATTCATCCTCCTTTACAAACCTTGCCGTATAATTGCCGCCATCGTAACTGATTATCGTAGAAGCATTGTAAGCATCAGATCTTTCCGGATAGTCGTTCCTTAAATGCGCTCCCCGGCTTTCCTTTCTTTCCGAGGCTGACTTAAGGACCGCTTTCGCAAGGATCAGAATACCTTCAAGACTGTATGTAAAATATTCGAGTTCGGACCTGTCGAAATTTATCTTGTCTGCAATACCCAGATAGTAATCAATATCCTTTATCCCATTTTCGAGCTCCCGGGCGTTCCTCACGATCCCGAGCGAAGCGTTGACTGCATCAGCGAGCATGCCCCTGACATACATGACCGGGAACCTGCTTTCGGATCTCCTCTTCATCTCGAGTCTGCCGTTCTCATCACTGACTTCCCTGCTCCAGTCAGGAGAATCCGTTTTCTCATCCCTGATACTGCCTGCGGCCACCCTGCCGCTGTAAATTGCAGCAAGGAGCGAGTTGCCGCCGAGCCTGTTGGCTCCGTGGTACATAGACGCGCATTCGCCGACCGCATACAGATTTTTTATATTTGTCCTGTGATCAAGACCGACGGCTATCCCTCCCATGAAGAAATGCACGGAAGGCACTACCGGAACGGGATCACGGGTTATGTCGATATTCCTGTATTTCATGCACAGCTCATAAACCTCGGGGATCCTGGCAAGGATCTTATCTTTCCCCAGGAAGGATACGTCCAGATAAACCTGTTTTCCGGTCTCGTATATACATTTTGACACTATGTCTCTCGGCATGAGGTTTCCTTTTGCCCCGTAGAGTTCCTCCATGAAGTAGACCCTGCTGCCGTTATCCTCATAAAACAGCCTTCCGCCTTCACCTCTGGCCGCCTCCGAGATCAGCATCTTTTTCCTGTCAGTCTCTATTGCCGTGGGGTGGTACTGTATGAATTCAAGATTCTTAAGGTCCACACCCTGCGAAAAGAGCTTACCCGCGGCATAGCCGTCGCACTGTGTGGAGCCCGTCGTCTTCCCGAACAGTGCGTTCTGCCCGCCAGTCGCGATAACGACGCTGTCTGCTGTAACAGCCTCTACCGTTCTCGTTGCCTCGCTGTAGAGCATCGCGCCGTAACAGACCTTATCCCTGATAAGCGCTCCGTAAAAATCCGTCCAGTAACGTCTCTCGATAAGGCCCTTGCCTTCAAGCCTTCTTGCTTCCATGACAAGAGCAGTGACTATCTGTTTTCCTGTGGCTGTTCCCGCATAATTCGTTCTGGGATAAGTCTGTCCGCCGAAAGCTCTTCTGCTGATCCTTCCTCCGCTGTCCCTGCTGAATACTGTACCCAGACTCTCCAGCCATCTGACAATATCCGGAGCAGCGCTGCACATTCCTCTTACGGCCTTCTCACCCGCAATGTCACACCCGCCTTTGAGAGTGTCTTTTATATGCTGCTCTATGCTGTCGCCGTCTTCACCGGTAAGCACTGCGTTTATTCCGCCTGCCGCAAGGACCGACTGCGATCTTTCCGAAGGAAACGGCGAGACAAGGATAACGTTAATGCCGCGCGAGGCGCATGTTATGGCACAGGCAAGACCGGATATTCCGCTTCCGATGATCAGGACTTTACTCATGAAGCGCCTCCAGCAAACATTGATATCTGTGTTCTGAGAACGGCAACAGAAGCTGCGGCAAACAAACCTGAGCAGAGTATCCAAACTGTGATATCTATTGCCCTTACGGCTTTTCCGGTTGATACCAACCCAAGTGAAATAAAAGCTCTACTTACCGATACTGCCACATGGATCAGCACTGCGGCATAAAACAGAAGCTGGGAGAACAAAACAACATAAAATAATACCCGGTTCGAGCCGGCGAGCGAAGAAAGGATCTTAAAATTATTAATGTGAGGCACTATCATAAGCACCATGGCGGCAGCGCTCACACGCTGGATCAGCGTACGCGCATTAAGCTTCGGATAACGCATGCCGTTGCCTCTGTCATGCACGAAAAACAGCAGACCGGCACTGCAGAGCGCATGAAGGCCAGCAAGACCGAGGGTCGTAAAAGCAATTATCTTAGTAAGCGCGGGATTGTAATAAAATGTCAGATAAGCAATGATCTCATACACTATATGCGTGAGAACGGAAGCTATTATTCCAAGACTTAATACCGCGTTTAGTTTCTTGCCCATAACGCCTCCTTTTCTTAAGATTATATCATTCAAAAAGGGCAGTCTCACTTATTCTGAGACTGCCCTTAAAATAAAAGGTTTATACCGTCACATCAATCGTAATAATCGAATTCGAGATCACATACCTTAACGGTATCGCCTTCCTTGACGCCCATCTTCTTCAGTTCTTCAAAAACGCCCTCGTTCTCAAGCGTTCTCTGGAAGAAGTTGGTTGATTCGGTATCCTCGAAATTGGTTGAATTAAAGATCCTGGTTATCCACTTTCCGGTAACTTCAAAATTACCGTCCTCATTGATGATGATCTCATACTTCTTGCCTTCGTCAAACGTATAGACCTTCTCGCCTCCGTCGGCGATGTCATGGAGGATCGTGGGAGGAAGCTTTGAGACTGTCTCGGTGATCTTGTCGGCAAGTTCCTGAATGCCTATCTGACCTGCGGCGGAAATAATGAAAACATCCTCATATCCGAGCGCCTTAACTTTGTCAACGAACTCCTGAGCCTCTTCATCAGTAACTCCGTCGCACTTGTTGCCGGCAACTATCTGGGGTCTTGAAGCAAGTTCAAGGCTGAATTCCTCGAGTTCGTTGTTGATCGTCTTAAAGTCATCCATAGGATCCCTGCCGTCTGTTCCGGACAGGTCGACCACATGAACAAGAAGTCTAGTTCTCTCGATGTGTCTTAAGAAATCATGCCCTAATCCCGCACCCTCATGGGCATTTTCGATGATGCCGGGAATATCGGCGATAACATACGAGAAATCGTCTTTGGAGACTACACCCAGCACGGGTTCCAGTGTCGTAAACGGATAATCGGCGATCTTGGGCTTTGCTCTTGTAAGAACCGAGAGGAGCGTTGATTTGCCCGCATTAGGGAATCCTACTAAGCCGACATCGGCAATAAGCTTTAATTCCACCAGCAGTTCCCTTTCCTCACCGGATGCTCCGGGCGTGGCAAACTGAGGAGCCTGTCTGACAGAATTCGCATAGTGCATATTTCCGAGACCGCCCTTTCCGCCTCTGGCGACCGTGACCTTCTGTCCGGGTTCCGTAAGATCCGCGATGATGTCACCTGTCTCAGCGTCTTTTACGACCGTGCCAACGGGAACTCCTATGACAAGGTCTTCACCGCGTTTGCCGTACATCTTCTTTCCCATGCCCTTGGCACCGTTTTCCGCGATAAACTTATGCTTGAACCTGAAGTTCTGAAGGCTTGTCAGATTCGGCGCAGCCTGAAGGATGACATTACCGCCGTCACCGCCGTCACCGCCGTCGGGTCCGCCGTTGGTAATGTACTTCTCTGTATGGAAACTGAGCGCGCCGTTGCCGCCGTCTCCGGCCTTAACATAAATCTTTGAGTGATCTATAAACATCTGATCCTCCTTCAAAAATCAAGAGCAGTCCACGCTTATACAGCGGCAGACTGCTCTGTTGGTCTCTACTGAATACCTTACTTTAGGCTACAGGATAAACGCTAACCTGCTTCTTATCCTTGCCCATACGCTCATACTTGACCTTACCGTCAATGAGAGCGAAAAGTGTATCTTGGACTGGGACTCACGGCCGTTCTTGGTGGAACCCATTCCCTTCTTATGTGCGAAGAGCTGTAAATTAAACTTAATCATAATTACACCTCCGGTGTTCTTGAATTAATTATCTCTACGTACCTTTTCTTACTGCCGTTATAATCTCTTGCTATCCCGATAAGACCCAGTTCGCAGGTTCTCATGATTATCTGAGCCCTGTTCTTTGTCTCATCGTCTCCCGTATCGGGAACCGTTATCCTTAAACTGACATCTTCAGTGCCTTCGCCGGCAACGCGGAAGGTGGAATCGGTATCATAACCGCAGATATCCTCCAAAGCGTTCGCACTCGTATAAAGAAGTGTTGATACGGCGCTGCATATGATGTCTTTGCCGGGTTTGTCGTAACCTGCATGTCCGTTTGCGTATATCGCACGGATCAGATTACCTTCCCTGTTGACGATAACGGAAATCATAAAGCTAAATGCCCTTGATTAAACGTTGATAGCCTTGATAAGTACACGTGTGTAAGGCTGTCTGTGGCCGTTCTTTCTTCTGTAGCCCTTCTTTGCCTTGTACTTGGAGACGATAACCTTCTTGTTTCTTCCCTGCTTTACGATCTCACCGGTAACAGTAGCCTTTACATCGCCTGCTGTGATACCGTTGTCATCAGAAACTGCAAGTACTTCATCGAAAGTAACCTGGCTGCCAGCCTCACCTTCAAGTTTCTCAACGAAGATCTCATCGTCAACAGAAACCTTGTACTGCTTGCCGCCTGTCTTAATAACTGCGTACATATTCTTTCCTCCTGTTCTTCCAGTCTCGCTGCTTAAACCCTAGGCAGCGCCTAAAAATGCGCATTTAAAAAAGCCCGTTGCATGCGGTCACCCGCGTATAATAAACCACGGGTACGCCAAAGTCAACAATTAATTTATATATAGAAGTTTTCCCGGACTGTTCAGCCGGCTATAAGCACGATGAGAGCCGCGGCCAGTCCGAACAGAAGGCCGGTGATCTCATAGAAATCAGAGATACGCTTTATCGGCATAACGCATCCGAAAGGAATGATTCCCAGGGCGATTCCCGCTGCAGAAGCCCTTATGAGCTCCACATTCTCCTGTATCAGGCCCATGATAAGCATGACAACGGGCGGGATAAGCACTTCAAAGAAATAAGTCGCGCTGCCGAAATATGCGGATGCTCCCTGCCCGGAAAACCTCGATTTCTTGTCTGAAAGTATCAGAGCTGCTGCCGAAAGGCTCATCAGCACGAAGACGATCAGCGCTGCAACGGGATTGGCATCGTTCTTCAGCGTGTCCTCAACATTGGTAAGATTGAGAGAAGCTGCAACAAGTATCATGAGCTCGATCACGCCGGTTATGACAGATACCAGGAAAATGGTAAAACCGTAGTCTTTTCTGTTGTATTTAACCTTGTTGGACAGAAGGAGCCTGATCTGGGCGAAAGCCATCATGGCAATAAGAGCGACGGGCGAATAAAGCGCCACATAAACCGTCAGGAACCCTGTCTGAGGGATAAAGGTCATCACCGCGCCGCAAAGCGCGATCCAGCCCGAAAGTCCGAGGAAAATGATCGCGCCCAGGCTGTTGCGTCCTTTGAGCTCCCTTGCGCCCTTGTCAGGGACGGATACGGGAACCATAAACAGGAACAGCGCAAGCAATGCGACTGACATGAACAGTAAGAACATAACGCCTGCCGTCCACCAAAGTATCCTTGAAGACGAATAACCTGTTCCGAATGTCGTTCCTATATACTGGGCAAGCTCACTCTGGAATGACGGAGATGACAGGAGCACCGTTAATCCGCCCTTTGACTGAGACAGGGACAGATATCTCATCTGATTCTGGGACACATAGACTTTAGAAGAGAATATCTTTCCTCTTCTGGCAGGATGTCCGTATAAGGTGTCGACTCCGGATATCTTCTCGAAGATCATCTGCGAACCGTTGAGATCTGTTGCAGTCTTCGCATTGCTGTCAAATCCGAACACCGCGCAGGGCACGGTAGGATAATCGCTGTTATATCCTTCAAGAGAGACATTGCCGGGATATTCGGGATCTATGAGAATATAACCCTCGATATTATCTTTTCCCGAATTCAGAAGGTCATCCATTACCTTAAAGGCATTGCTTCCGACAGCGCATACCACGACTTTTCTTTTGGAATACCCGTCCGGGAGTTCGTAGACATATTCAGGCTTTGAACTGCGTTTATCAGGTTCTATGATCTCAAATCCGAATCCTGCGGAAGCAAGGCTGTTCCTTAATGACACTTCGGAGATCCCGGTACCGTCCGAGTATATAAGAAGTGTTTTCGAGGCATCCTTTGATCCTGAAAAAGATAAAGCATAAAGAACGAAGAGCAGAACGGCCATGACAAAAGACAGACCCAGAACCAACCAGGCCGCATTAGGTATCTTTACAGGCCGCATCTTACGGAAACCGTATTGCGGCGCAGTCTTCTCCTCTGTCTTATTGTCGGAACTTTTCTTCATCATATCTTATGGGCACAGCTCATCGCCCAGCGTCCTGATATCTTCAGGTCCCAGGATCAGTATAATGTCACCGGGATTTATGAGCTCATCGATCCTTTTCTTCAGTTCTTCCCTGTCTTCAAAGAATTCGGCGTCTCCGCCGCGCTTATTGATCTCATCCGAGATCATCCTGCTGGACATGCCGAGGTTATCACTTTCCCTGTCGGAAAAGATCTCGGCAAACAGCACCTTTTTACAGGGCAAAAGGCTGGTAACATAATCCTCAAAAAGAAGCTTGGTCCGGTTAAAAGTCAAAGGCTGGAAAACAACAAGGATGTCATTATGAGGCATATTGGAAGCCGCTTCGATAGTTGCTCTCGCTGCCGTCGGGTGATGGGCATAATCAACCACGACATCACATCCCTTATACCTGCCCTTTACAGTATATCTGCCGTCGGCACCGCCGAAGCTGTTCAGAGCGCTTTTTACCGATTCCAGAGATGCGCCGTTAAGATATGCGGCAGCTGCTGCATTAAGCGCATTCGAGATATTGTGACGTCCCGGGATCCTGAGGCTTACCCTGACAGATCCTTCACCTTTTACGACGATATCAAATTCAGGAAGACCGTTGTTAAACGTGATATTATCCGCAATAAAATCAGCAGTACTTCCGCTGACCTCACAGACTTCGTTATCCGTCGCGCAGGTTATCACTTTGGGAAAACTTCTTCCCTCTTCAGCGAAATATCCTTGAGCTTCTTTTACAGCCGTCGCGATATTTCCGTCATGCCCTGACACGACCAGATAACCTTCATCTCCCACAAGTTTTATAAAGTCCGCGAAAACATCTATTACATCACCGATCGTCGGATAACAGTCGACGTGATCGTGATCGATATTGGTTATTACAGCCGTTGTCGAGGAGAAATTCAAAAAAGACCGGTTGAATTCGCAGGCCTCAGATACAAGCAGGTCGTGGGAACCGGCCCTAACCGTGCCGTTAAAGATATCAAGATCAGCTCCGAGATGGACAGTGGGATCAAGTCCCTCATCCAAAAGCATCAGGGAGATCATGGATGTAGTCGTGGTCTTGCCGTGGGTTCCCGATACATTGATCACGTTTTTATATGTTCTGGTAAAAGCTCCGAGGAATTCAGCCCTGTCAAATATCTGAAGACCGAGTTCCGATGCCCTTCTGACTTCTTCGTTATGAGGAAGTATGGCAGCTGTCTTGACCAGATAGTCAGGCTTGAAATCATCGATATTTGAAGCGATCTGGCTGTTGTAGATCTTTATTCCCTGTTCTTCAAGAACAGCTG
Source organism: Oscillospiraceae bacterium (assembly GCA_902776845.1). Taxonomy (GTDB): domain Bacteria; phylum Bacillota; class Clostridia; order Saccharofermentanales; family Saccharofermentanaceae; genus Saccharofermentans. The sequence goes on along the minus strand of CACYRM010000023.1, from coordinate 20,520 downwards.
TTCTCTCAGAAGGATGATTATCGGAACCTCCGACAATGAATCCCGCATGCTTTGCGAGTCTCGCGAGACCATTCATAGAGATGCCGCCGATACCGATAAAATAGATACGGGCATTCTTCTCAATATCATTCAACGTAAACGCTTTAGGTTCTAACACAGATACCACTTCCCTGTCACAAATTTCGAAGTAATTCTATCATTTCAGGACCGCATAGCAAAATCTCCGACTACGGCATTTGTAAATGAAATAAGATCTGCAGGCTTAAGTCTCAGCTGCACTCCCCTCTGTCCCGCGCTTACGCAGACATTGTCCACAAGTTCGATCATCTCATCGATAAAAGTCCTGTACTGCTTCTTCATTCCGATAGGAGAGCAGCCGCCTCTGATATATCCGGTGACGTTCAAAAGATCTTTGACATGGATCATGTTAACGCTTTTGCAGCCGGCGAGCTTCGCGGCTTTCTTAAGGTCGACCTCATCATCAACACAAATACAGAACACAAGATACTCGCCCTTGTCCGATACGGCTGTCAGCGTCTTGAACACTTCCTCATAAGGGACTCCCAGATATTCGGCAACATGATGACCGTCCAGGTCATTCTCATCGTATTCGTATTCCTGATATGAATAATCGATCCCCTCTTTATCAAGGATCCTCATGGCATTGGTCTTTTTAAACTGAGACATACTGCCTCCTTAAAGTTTGAACTTTCGAAACAGTATTATAGAACAAAATGCACTGATTATTCTAGATAAGTACTAAACGTTACACCCTTCATTATCCGTTATTCTTTTCAATGCATCCCTGATATCCCCGTTCAATGTAAGGGAGTCCTGATTCTTTTCTTCATCCGGAAGCTGCTCATAAGGAACAAGATCCTCATGGACACCTGTCCTGGCCCTGAATATCTTTGTGACTTTCCTTATCTCTTCTTTCGAAGGCTCTTTCAGGCCTGCCAGCATCTTATCCAATACTGCTCTGCTCACAGCATCAACATCGCGGTATCCGATGGTCCTCGTATACATATCCCACCGCATATGCTCATATTTCCGCCATTTGTCAGTACCTGTAATAGAGTAGTCCGAACCGTAGTATTTCTCTATGATCTTCATCTTGTAGAAAAACGACAGAGTCCTTGCGTATACCGAATGACGGTTATACTCACTGTTGCAGTATTCATCCCAGGAAACGATATTATATGTCTCGCCTTTTGCTTTTTTTGCAGCTTCCTTTTCCCTCTGTCTGATGTAGTGTATCCTGACAGTAGCGTCCTCGATACCGGACATAGTGATAAACGGACGGCTGTAGATCCGGCTGAACGATCCGCTGAAACTTATATTCTCCAAACGGTCAGCATTCCACTTTCCGGGTTCAAGCTTCGAAACATTTACAACGATACGGTAATTGCCTTCCGAACCGTTTCTCTTCCGGAGGTTTCCCAGCCGTATACCTAAAGACACGTTCTCCAGATCGTCTCCGCAGTTAACGTAAGCAAATGTAAAATCCCCGCATGTTCTTTCAAGCAGTTCCTCGAATTCAGGTGTTCCCGCATTAATATTCTCATAGTAGGAAAGTGAATAATACGCGTCACCGTCCTTACAGTAACGTGTATTGAACCTGACCGACGGGAGTCTGTTCTGAAGCTCCTTCATGTGCTCACCGTTATCGAAAACAGTAACCTTAAGAAAGAATCCGGGCATCTGTCCGAGATGAAGAACTGCCTTCAAAAACTCCCTGTTGCGTTCATTCATACCGGCGATCAGAATATTAATCTGTCTGCACTCCGTCTCCTCAAGATTAACGCCATTCTCCGGGACAGTATCGGCAAATATGGAATTCTCCGCAAGCATGTTGTATATGAAGTTTTCCTCGATACGCACAAAATTAACGACTATATTCTTTACACCCTCACCGAGTTTGCAGCGGACAAAATCATCATATAAAGACCATGGAGCCTTGACGAGTTCGACAAAGAAACGGACCGAGGAGACTTCACGTATCGCTTTCCCGGCAAAAATCTCTTCAAGCTGTGAGAGATTATCCTCTTCATTGTCTCCGAAAAGATATACTTCTAATCCGGGCGTTTTACGTGAAAGGATCCTGATCAGTCTGCCAAGAGGCATGGCAAGGCGGATCAGATTGTCTGCTTCCGGTGCCGTCTTTTTTGACAACTCATCTTCGTCATGTTCAAGGAAGACTATATTAACGTTCTTCTGTCCTTCGCTGATAATGCTTTTGGCTACAGAAACGTTTTTTTCGTTATATCCGGTAAAGATATAAGTCCTTCGCCCGCGTCTGAAGAAAAGCTTGATGTACTGCGCCGGTCCCTCAAAAAAGGATATTACCCATCCGCATGTAAACAGCGCGAGGAAGATACTGACAAGCACCCTTATTATCGTGTAAATGCTCGAGAAGGTCTCATCGCCTCCCACGGCAACCATCTCATATCCTTCAGCCGAGAAAATATTCAAAGCGCGGATCAAAGCAGTAAGGCAGCTCTCAACAACATGCAGGAACGGATTTCCAACCGTGATCTCCTCATAGAATTCATAAGGAAGAAGCAGCACCCAGCCGGCAGCCAGTTCAATCACGGATGCTTTTATATAATCAGACTGGGAACGGTTCCTGCGCAGACACAGATAAAGAAATCCGCAAAGAAAGCATATTGCTCCGACGATCAGCGACAGATACCACATAACAATTTCCATGCGAATGCCTCTCCTTAACAGATCATGAGATATCAACAGTATTTTATCATTTGAGCAGAAAACTTTGTTATCAGTATTAAAAATTGCCGATACTTCTGTTTTTTATAACTCTTTGCTATATTAAGACCAATTGCGAATTAAGGAGAATCCTTATGCTGAAAAAAGAATACCCGCTGCACGATATGAACCTCGTTTTCGAGATGATCGAGAGATCGATCGCCAAAGGCGGCACACACGACAAGACGCTTGAAGAGATGAACCTCCTCATGCATCTATATGCCGGACTTCCCGCAGAAGCCGTTGAACACGGCATGATGTTTATCCACGGCCGTGCGTGCGAGATCCCGGCAACTTCGGATGTCATCCCTCTCCATGTAAGACTTATGAATCTTCTTGAATATCTTGAAAAGGTCGAATACTTAGCCGATATACCGCAGACACTGACTAACGACGAGATTACCAAAAGAAGTGAGATAATGAATTCTCTTGAGGAACATGAGAAATTCTTCGGCACACCTCTTCTCGGCTATTGCTTTAACAACGGCAGCGCTGCTCCTTCAGAGGCAAAAGAAGGCGAAGAACCGGAGAACGGAAGGCTGCTTCTCATGAACAGCCAGGCTGCGGTATTCGCATGTGCCGACATATACAGGACTGCGGTCTTCTATGAGGACAAGCTCGGATTCAAAGCGGTCCATCTGGATGACGAGGCTATGCCCCACATCAAGCTCATGCGCGACAATATCGCCATAGTGCTCGTAAAAGGTGAAGGTGCCGCAATTAAGCCAGCAAGGGAATTCGGCATAAAGTACGACATGTATATCTACTGTTCAGAGCCTTTCCTTCTCCACAACGAGATCTCGGGGAACGGAATAAAGATCACGGAAGACCTGCCGGACGCAAAGACCGCGCAGGAAATGACAACCAACCGTCAGTTCGTTTTCGAAGACATCGACGGCCGTCACATCTGCGTGTCACAGTATCTGGAAAGCCGGTAATTACTTCATTTACAATATACTGAAAAATAGTACGGGGCATCTCAGTTAATTGAGATGCCCCGTTATTATTTGGCATATACAATTATGTCCTGTAAAAGGCTGATCATTTTAATGCTAGAAAGCTTACATCTCCTGATGAGCAGCGGATATCCATTACAGCTGTACCGTTACCGCATACATAATCCTTGCCGCTCTTGGTAAAAGGAAGATCATAATTGAACTCTCCGCTTGAGATGCTCGTATGGACCGTAACATCTGAATCTTCGGGAAGACGGATGCTGATACCACCGGAGCTGCAGTTGATGCTTGAAGCAGCAGGGACCTTGCCAAGGCTGATATCTGAATGGCCGCTTGAAGCCTTAGTGGTGAGATCCTTTATCTCATCTGCATCAAGCTTAATGCCGCCTGAACTTACATCTATGTTAAGTGTATTTACCGTGCCCATTGCTGCGGTAACTCCGCCTGAAGAAGAATGTATCTTCGCCTGATCTACCGTGCCGTTCTGCATGATATTGACCTTGCCTGAAGAAGAATCAATGTCGAATGACCTGCAGTCACCATTGTGATTGATAACGGTATTACCGGAAGAAGACTTGATCTTTACGGAATCGCTGTTGCCGTTCTGAGTAAGACCGACATTGCCGGAAGAAGACTTCAATTCGATAACTGTTGCAGAGCAGTCGATATTCATGTTGCCTGATGAAGCATGTGAATACATATTCTCCGTGGTGAAACCGTTCAGATCGATGTTGCCTGAAGAAACTTCTATGACGAAGTCATCCAGTTTCTGAGCTTCAGGGATCGTAATCTCAAGACTCTTCTCGATCTTGTTGAAGTTGATCGACTTGGTAGAAGCGCAGTATCTGACATAGAGTGTGTCACCGTCTACCCATGTGTGGACCTGGTGGTCGGAATCGATATCTGTGTTGGCGGTCTCATCTACCATAATGCTGTCTGTATCTGTACCCCTAACCTTTACGTCGCCTGAGATGTAATCGATATTGATCTTTGTGATCCTGTCATCGATCTCACGGTCGCCTGCCGTGTACTTATCACCATTCTCGTACCGGTAACTTACTGTGTTGATCAGACCGAACGAGCAACCTGTTAAGCAAATTGTTGACGGTACGATAAGAGCCATTGCCCCTGCTACTAAATGTTTTGTGTTCATTATTTCTTTTCTCCCTTATTTTTTCTAACTAAGAAACCGATTCCGGCAATTACGAGTCCTAAAGCAACGATTGAAACAGGCGGCACTGATACGCCTGAAGAATAAACGACACCTGTCGCCGACATGCTTGCTTCTGCAGAAGATGCGAGCATTGCGAGAACACCTGACAAAGCGCCTGCAGATGCAATGCAAAGACCAGTCTTAACGCAGGCGTTGGAACGCAGGTATCTGATGATCACGAAGAACGCCCAGCACATTACGACCAAAGGCATTGAGACTGCAAATGCCATCGGGAAGAACTCACTCATTCCTACATAGAGTCCGATGCAGAGCATCATCAAAACGAATGTCGCTGTGTATGCGCCCATTATCGCAAGACCCTTGTGATTCTTAACGTAAGCATTTACGGGTCTTCTGCACACGATAAACGGTGCGAAAAGGACCGTTAATCCGAAGAGTGTCGCAGGAGCTGCCACCAGGAACCAGCTGCCGTGAGTATATACACTGATTATCGCGAGAAGGATAATAACGCTTGCCGTAAACGCGCCCATCGTCATAAACATCTTATTCTCCGGAACCATGAGCGGAACAATGATCAGAGATGCGGCCACAAGGATTCCCGCGAGAACGATAAAGAACCATGTAAGGCCAGCTCCGGTCGCAAGATTGACAATAAGGCATACCAGTATCGGTATCGCGAATATCATCGCGATAATGCTTCCTGCCAAAGCGCTCTTTCTCTTAAAAAACCTGGCCTGGGTTCCGATTACTTCTTCTTTTTCCTTTACGATCTTTTCGTCTATCGTAATGTCGTTCAGACTGTTCAACATCTTTTTGCAGTCCTGACATTCAGCCAGATGCTCTTCTACGATCTTTCTGCTGGCTTCGCTGCAGATTTCGTCTTTATATAACGGAAGAAGATCCGAGATCAAATCACAATTATATTTCATTTTCATCCATCCTTTCCTTGATCTTTAGTCTGGCTCTGTGATACGTAACCCGGGCCCAGGTCTCGGTCTTTCCGAAGATCGATCCGATTTCCGCAAATGACAACTCACCGAATATCCGCAGTTGGAACACTTCCTTGTACGGTTCCTCCAGCTTGTGGAGTATTAAGTGGATCTTCAGAGATTGGTCCCTGTCCGTGAGCTTCTCCTCTATCCCTTTGTTTGTATCCGGAAGCTCTTCGCTCAGTTCGTCATCCTGTCTTGAAACGCGCCGTTTCTCATCTATGAAGATGTTTTTCGCGATAGCGCAAAGCCACGTGAAGCTGTCGCTGTCACCCTTGAAGCTCTTATCAGTCGATATCGCCCTGAAAAAAGTCTCCTGGGTTATCTCTTCGGCGTCATTCCGATCCCTGGCAAGTGTCATGACGTATGAGAATACCTTCATATAAAAGGCTTCATAAAGCTTTTCAGCGGTATTCTTATCCACGTATCATTTCACCTTTCTTTTGTGATCTCACCTGTTAGACGTAAGAATCGCAAATTCGTTACAAGAAAATCGAAAAATTTTTCAAATATTTTTTTGGGAAGGTCAAAAGCCTTTATTTGCAAGGCTTCCGCCTCAAAAAATATATCACAAAAATCCTAAAGTCACCCTCGGATTTGAACCGTAATCACGGATCGTCATGCAGTTTTTAAGCCCGCCATGCTCGAAAATCTGTTTTACGGCAGCTCCCTGGCCGAATCCGTGTTCGACCATCAGTGCCCCGCCTTCCTTAAGATGTTCTTTAGCAAGATCAAGAAGAGGCTCATAGAAGTCCAGACCTGTATCCCCTGCCCTTAATGCAAGGTCAGGCTCGTGATCTTTTACGACGCTGTCCAGTTCTTCCATCTCGGAATCAGTTATATAAGGAGGGTTAGATACGATCAGGTCGAGTTTTCCGAGTTCAGGAATATCTTTTCTGACATCGCTCTTTATCACAGACAGGCATTCAGGTCTTAAAGCCTGTGTGGAGATATTTGTTTTCGCGGTGTCAACGGCAACATCACTTATGTCGGCTAAAATGCCTGAGACATTTCTGTTTGCTCTTACTATCTCATTTGCAATCGAGATTCCGATGCAGCCCGTGCCTGTGCAGAGGTCGGCAAATCTTATATCTGTGAATTCTTTGTTATATAAGGGTATTCCGAGAATGTCGCCTGTCGCAAGTTTATCCAGTCCGAGGAATCTCAATGCGGATTCGACCAGGACCTCCGTGTCGGCTCTCGGTATTAGCACGCCCGGACAGACCTTATAGCATTCCTTATAGAAATGCCTGTATCCCAAAATATAAGCAAGAGGCTCGCCTGAAGCGCGCCTCTTAACAGCTTCTTCCAACGCCTCACCTTCGAATTCTCCGCAGAGGATCTTAAGGTCTAATTCAGCCTCATCGTCTCCGGAACCCTTAAGAAGTCCAAGGAGCAGTTCGTTACCAGACGTCATCTTCCTTGTTCTCCGGAATGACTGCCTGCATTGAAGCGATGGCAACTTCGACTATAGGCGCGTCAGGCTCTTCTGTCGTGAACTTCTGGAGCCAGAGACCGGGCTTTGCAAACAGCCTGCAGAACCAGTTCCTGTCATGACGGCCGACAAATCTCAGCACCTCAAAGGAGATCGAGCATATTATCGGTACGGCTGCGACCCTGATGCAAAGGTTGACCCACATAGGCTGTGTACCCGTGAAGATTCCTATGACCGTATAGATGATTATCGATATTGCGAGAACATTGAACATAAAGGAAGTGCCGCAGCGGGGATGGAAACGTGTCTGCTTGAGAACATTCTCAACAGTAAGGGGAAGTCCTGCCTCATAGCATGCGATCGTCTTATGCTCCGCGCCGTGATAACGCCATACTCTCTTGATATCCTTGAGCTTCGAAGCAAAGATCAGATACAAAAGGAAGATCAGAAGTCTCAAAAGACCTTCGGCGATATTAAGGGCAATCGGAACCCATGTGAGCTCTCTGATATGTTCGGGGATAAACTTTGTAGCTATCTCGATGATAAGTCTCGGGGCAAGAATGAACAGACCGACAGACAAAAGGATACCGATAATAGCGGATATCGACATCATGAGATTGAAATGTCTTTCCGCGAATTCATCAAGACGGGACTTCTTCTTGCCGTCCTTTTCAGTTTCAGGCTTTCCCTCCTCGGAGATATCGGCAGCCTTCATGAGCGCTCCGGTACCGGTAACGAGCATCTTGTAGAACCTTATACAGCCCCTGACAAAAGGAACCTTCTCAAAGTAAGATGTTCTCTCACTCTGTTTTATCTCTTCAACATAGATCGTTCCGTCGCCCTTCCTTACGGCCATGGCGGTTCTTGAAGGACCGACCATCATAACGCCCTCGATCAGGGCCTGACCGCCGATCGTCGTCTTCTTTACAGGGACGGGACAGGCCTTTCTCCCGTTCTTTTTCGATGCTTTTGCAGGAGTTCCGGAAGATCCTTCCTGTACGGCAATCTCCTGTTCAACCTGCTCAGGCGTTATCTCTTTTATCTGGTCTTCTGTAACCAGCTTCATGTTGTCATTTGACTCAGACATATTTCTCCCCCAAATGAGCATAATAGTACATTCTGATGTGAGTATAACAAATAATAAGATAAGTGGTGTTACAAACAAAAGGCAAAATTATGTGTTTGTCTCCGCCGGATTCTGATAAATCAGTCAGAAAAAAGAGGTTGTCCATAAGACAACCTCTTAAATACTTTTACTTCAGAATGAGAATTAAGCCTTTTCCATTCTCTTCTTGAACTTATCAACACGTCCGCCTGTATCAACGAGCTTCTGCTTGCCTGTATAGAACGGATGGCAGTTGGAGCAGATATCAACTCTCAGATCGCTCTTTGTGGAAAGAGTCTCGAATGTGTTGCCGCATGCGCACTTAACTGTGACGAGATGCGTCTTAGGATGGATTCCTTCTTTCATTTTACCTTTCACCTCTCAATCAAAGATATGACGCGTAACCAGATCTCACGTATGTCATACCGGATTCTTCGTGTTAGCCTTGCTATATTACTTGAATCAATGCCGGTTGTCAATCAGTTGCAAAAGATTTCTTTACGGAAAGGACAAAAGACATATTGCTCGTCGTCTTCTCCATAAAGCTGATAACCGCATTGGTTGCCGTAATGGTATCCGCTTCGGCGATCCTTCTTCTGATGAGCCATACAGCATCGAGTTCCTCGGGCTTAAGCAGCAGTTCTTCCCTTCTCGTACCGGACTTGTCGACCGCGATGGCCGGGAATACTCTTCTGTCCGCGAGCTTTCTGTCCAGAGTGACTTCCATGTTGCCCGTTCCCTTGAATTCCTCGAAAATGACTTCGTCCATTCTGGATCCGGTCTCGATGAGCGCTGTAGCAAGGATAGTAAGGCTTCCGCCGTTCTCGATATTACGGGCAGCGCCGAAGAATCTCTTCGGTCCGTAGAGTGATCCCGGATCGAGACCGCCCGATAAAGTCCTTCCGGTCGGATTGATCGTCAGGTTGTATGCTCTTGCAAGTCTTGTCATTGAGTCCAAAAGGATAACAACGTCTTTGCCGAGCTCAACAAGTCTCATAGCCCTCTCAAGAACGAGTTCAGTTACCCTTACGTGATTCTCGGGTCTCTTGTCGAATGTGGAATAAACGACCTCGCCCTGGATATTTCTCTGCATGTCCGTAACTTCCTCAGGACGCTCGTCAATGAGGAGAACTATCAGTTCGCAGTTGGGATTATTTGCAGTAATGGAATTTGCGACCTTCTGGAGAAGGATCGTCTTACCGGCTTTCGGCGGGGAAACGATCATACCTCTCTGTCCCTTTCCGATAGGAGAGAACAGGTCGATTATTCTCGTTGAAATGTCTTCTTTTGCGGTCTCAAGATCAAGTCTTTCATTAGGATAAATAGCGGTAAGGCTCTCAAACTTCGGGCGTCTTCTTATATTCTCGTAATCGCCCTCGGTTACCGGGATACCGTTAACCTCAGTTATTCGCTTGAGCGGTGCGTATCTGTCCTTGCCGCGCTTGGGATTGGCAAATCCCTTGATGTAATCGCCGCGTCTTAAGCCCATTCGCTTAATGAACTGGCCGGGAACATATGCATCATCCTCACCGGGAAGATAATTGTGTCTGTGGACAAAACCGCAGAAATCATTCTTGTTGCCTTCATTATTGTTGATCGCGAGAACGCCTTCGATCTCGATCTCAACAGGAACAACGATCTCCGGCACCTCTTCTTCACTTTCCGCTGCGGGTGCCTCTTCTGTAGTCTCAACAGTCTTCGTATCCTGACCGGGACCGAAAGAGATCTTTCTTCTCTTGGATCTTCCGTGCTTGTTCTGACCCTGGTTATTCTGTTCGGAAGGCTTTGTCTCTTCAGTTTTTGCTTCCGCGGGCTTTGATTCCGCAGGGGTTGCGTCAGATGATACAGGTACTTCAGCAGCCGCTTCCGCCTCACTGATCAGAGCCTCAACAGGTGTGGGCTCTGCAGGCTTGGCTTCTTCAGCGGGAGCGTCTTCTTTTTTCCTGCTGCTCTTTGTCTTTCTGCCCTTACCGGCAGTCTTCTTTTCCTTTTTCTCTTCCGTTACGGAAGGTGCCTCAGCCTTTGTCTCTGCAACTGCCTCAGCAGGTGCTTCTGCGGCTGCTTCCGGGGTCTTCTCGGGAGTTTCCTCCGCAGTCTTGGTCTTTGTCTTTCTGGTGCTTCTGGCAGGCTTTTTTGCAGCCTTTTTCTCTGCTTTTTTCTCTTCAGCAACAGCTTCGGAATTCTCAGCAGGCTTCTCTTCTGCCACTGTCTCTTTCTTAGCCACTTTTTTCTCCTCTGATCTCTCAGCTTTTAATATTGCGTCAGCTAATTCATTAGTCTCAAATCTTGCCGTTCTTCCGACATCAACAATGAGCTCGTCAAGAGACTTGGTGTTCTCTGTGCTCTTCATTGCCTCGGGAATAGCGACGGGTCTGACCGGAACCGTGTCCTCCGCAAGATCCACAACGGTCACATCGCCGATATCCTTGGCTCCCGTGATCGCCATGATAAGTTCATCTCTTGTCTTCGATTCAGCTTCCTCGGGAGTAAAATCCCCGAATGCAACGGCTATCTGTCTTAAGTCAGAATCCGTCTTGGAATTAAGATTGTCAAAATCGTCCATAAACGCCTTTCAAAATTGTAAATCCCGTTTGAATTTCCCCAATAAACCTGTTTTTCGCGTAATCCTGCCAAAGGGATATAGATCTGATATCTTGAAATGGAAAAATCTAAACTAAACAAATGCGCGCCGGGATCATCTCCCAACGCGCATAATATAACATTTGTAATTGTTTCCGTCAATCAGTATCAGTTATCGCTCAGCGCGGCAAACTTATCCATCATGTCGAGCGCCTTGCCGGTTCCGATAACAACGCAGGAGACCGGATCCTGGGCAAGATAAACATCGATGCCGATCCTGTTGGACAGCATGTGGTCAAGACCGTAAAGCATAGCTCCGCCGCCTGTCATAACGATACCTCTCTGGGAAATATCCGCCATGAGTTCCGGAGGTGTTCTCTCGAGAACGTTATGAACGGCCTCGAAGATCTGTGTGATAGGCTCTTCAAGTGCTTCAAGCATTTCAGTGGATGATACCGTAACCGTGGAAGGAAGACCGGTGATGATATTTCTTCCCTGAACATCCAAAGTAAGCTCCTCATCTCTCGGATAAGCGCAGCCGATCTCGATCTTGAGCTTCTCTGCTGTCTTCTCACCGATGAGGATGTTGTGTCTCTTCCTTACATGCTTGATGATAGCTTCATCGAATTTATCGCCTGCGACCTTCAAAGAGGCGTCAACAACAGGTTCGCAGAGAGATATAACGGAGATATCAGTTGTACCGCCTCCGATATCAACGACCATAGAACCGCAGGCTTTTGTGATATCGATACCTGCACCGATAGCTGCGGCGATAGGCTCCCTGATGAGGAAAACGTCCTTTGCGCCGGCATGACGGCAGGCGTTCTCAACAGCCTGCTGCTCAACCGGAGTGATTACCGAAGGAACGCAGACTACGATCGTGGGCTTGAAATACGTAGCGCGGAGACCCGTGCATACTCTTCCGATAAAAGCCTTGAGCATAACTTCCGTGGCTCTGAAGTCTGAGATTACGCCTTCGCGGAGAGGTCTGATGGCTTCAACGATACCCGGTGTACGTCCGAGCATGAGAGAAGCTGACTCACCTACAGCCAGAACCTTACCTGTCTTGCTGTTAACCGCAACGACCGATGGCTCCTTGAGAACGATTCCCTTACCCCTTATATAAACAAGAACACTGCTGGTGCCGAGATCGACACCTATTTCCATGCCTAAACCCATAGTTCACCTCTATATATCAGAAAACGCATCAAAATGACGCGATTACCCGCAAAAATTCAATTTATTATTACATCAGACATAATAAAAATCAATCACGGGACGCCCTATTTTAAGTGACAATCTTATTTCATTTTGTGGCGATATTACGGCATTTCAGGCATTTTCGCGCAATTAGCAAAACGCTTTGATTCTCTCGAAAATATTTCCGGCGGACAACACTTTATATGTAATTTTCGGGAACATCGGAGTATAATTAGGTGTTCATTTTTAAAGAATAGGAGTCTTTAACATGAGTTATTCAAATGAGACAGACAAGAAGTGGCAGGCAAAATGGGCCGAAACAGGCCTCTACAAGTATGATCCGGACGCTGAGGGCGAGAAGCTTTATTGCCTAGAGATGTTCTCATACCCTTCCGGTGCAAACTTACACTTGGGCCATTGGTATAACTATTCGCTGACTGACTCCTGGGCAAGGTTCAAGCATATGCAGGGCTATAACCTCTTCCACCCCATGGGATTCGACTCTTTCGGACTCCCAGCTGAGAACTATGCGATCAAGACGGGCATCCATCCTCAGGATTCAACGCTCAAGAACATCGATACGATGGAAAAGCAGCTCCAGGCCATGGGTACTACAGTAGACTGGGACTTCGAGGTAAAGACCTGCATGCCCGATTATTACAGATGGAACCAGTGGTTCTTCATCGAACTCTACAAGAGAGGCCTCGCTTACCGTAAGAACGCGCCGGTCAACTGGTGTCCTTCATGCAAGACCGTTCTCGCCAACGAGCAGGTCGTTGACGGCGCCTGCGAGAGATGCCATACGGAAGTTGTAAGAAAGAACATGACACAGTGGTTCTTCAAGATCACTGAATATGCGCAGGAACTCTTAGATGATCTTCCGAAGCTCGACTGGCCCGAGAAGACCAAGAAGCTTCAGAAGAACTGGATCGGCAGATCCGAAGGCGCGCAGGTTGCGCTCTATGTTGAGAAGAACGGCGAGCGTCTTACAAACGAGGACGGCTCTCCCATGAAGCTTGAAGTATTTACGACAAGAGTCGATACGTTCATGGGAATCACATATGTTGTTATCGCACCCGAATCAGAGCTCTGCGCTCAGCTAACCACCGACGAGTGCCGTGAAGCTGTTGAGGCTTACCGTCAGGCAACCGCCAAGGTTAATGAGATCGACCGTATGTCCACGACACGCGAGAAGACGGGTGTGTTCACTGGAGCTTACGCCATCCACCCGCTGAACGGGAGAAGGGTTCCTATCTGGGCAGCTGATTATGTTGTTGCAGGTTACGGTACAGGCGTTGTCATGGCTGTTCCTTCACACGATGAGAGAGACTTTGATTTCGCGCATAAATACGGCCTTGATATCATCCGCGTTATCCAGCCTGAGAAGGGTGTTGATTCAGAGCTTCCCTACTGCGAGAAGAAGGGTTACCTCTGCAATTCAGATGAATTCGACGGCATGGAGATGCACGATGCGCAGAAGGCAATCGTCGCAAAGCTCTCTGAGATCGGCATGGGTGAATGGAAGATCAACTACAGACTCCGTGACTGGCTCATCTCACGCCAGAGATACTGGGGAACACCTATCCCGATGATTCACTGCCCTTCATGCGGCGTTGTACCCGTACCCGAGGACCAGCTCCCTGTTCTCCTCCCCTACGACGTTGAGTTCACACCTGACGGTGAGAGCCCGCTTGCAAAGTGCGAATCATTCATGAACTGCAAGTGTCCCAAGTGCGGCGGCGATGCAAGACGTGATCCCGATACGATGGATACTTTCGTTGATTCCTCCTGGTATCAGTTCAGATATCCGGATAACAAAAACGATAAGGAAATGTTCTCCAGGGACAAGATCAACAAGTTCTGCCCTGTCGATAAATATGTCGGCGGTGCCGAGCACGCGTGCATGCACCTTCTCTACGCAAGATTCTTCACAAAGGCTATGCGTGACATGGGAATGCTTGATTTTGACGAACCCTTCACAAGCCTCGTTCACCAGGGTACCATCCTCGGACCTGACGGCCAGAAGATGAGCAAGTCCAGAGGCAATACCGTTGCGCCGGATGACTATATCAGCAAGTACGGTTCCGATGTATTCAGAACATATCTCGGATTCGGCTTTGCTTACATCGAAGGCGGTCCCTGGTCTGATTCAGGACTTCAGGCTATCGTCAAGTTCTTCAGAAGGATCGAGACATGCGTGGCTGACTGTGCAGGAACCGCATCATCTTCAGTCCCTGCAAAAGCTGAAATGACATCTGCCGACAAGGAGCTCAACTATGCGGTTAACTATGCTGTCAAGAGTTCAACTGCAGACATCGAGAAATTCCAGTTCAACACTCCTATCGCAAGAATGATGGAGCTCCTGAATGCGATCACAAAGTACAGCCAGGATGCTTCCGCCAAGGATGAGTTCAAGAGATACGCAACCGAGAAGCTGGTTCTTCTCCTTGCACCTTTCGCTCCCCACTTCACGGAAGAACTCTGGTGCGAAGCTCTGGGCAACAGCTATTCCATCTACAACCAGAAGTGGCCTGAGGTTGATGAGAGTGCGCTGGTTAAAGACGAGATCGAGATCGCAGTACAGATCAACGGCAAAGTCCAGTTCAAGGTAAACATTCCCGCTGAAGCCGACCAGGCTGCAGTCGAAGCAATCGTAAATGCGGATGACAGACTTGCTGGCGCTCTGAACGGAAGATCAGTCGTGAAGTTCATCTACGTCAAGGGCAGGATCGCCAACATCGTAGCGAAGTAATCTTCGCTGGTAACGAATATCTGAGACCGTCTCACAAAATTGAGACGGTCTTTTTATTTATGATAATCCACGCTCACATAATTGAGATCGGATCCGTCCAGTCCGTAGATAATGATCTTATAATCACCCGGAGGGAGCGTTCCATAGAATCCGAGACTGATCTGAGCAGTGTTCTCCGAGCCTGCCTCAAGGACTTCGTTGTATCCCGGAAAGGTCCTGATATCATCATCAATGGTCGGATCGTGATAAAGGTAATACAACTCTCCGTCCACATCCACAACCATATTTACAAACAGGGAGTAATCCTCATAATGCCAGTCTTTTTCACTTGTATTCCTGAGCAGAATGGTGACCAGAGGAAAACCTGAGAGCTCGGATATTTCAGTAATCCCGGCTTCTATACCTTCGGCAGTCTCATATTCAGTGATCCCGCTTGGTCTCAGCAGATCCGTATTCCACTCAGAACCGGCATAGAATAGCGGACGGAAATTCCTGATGTTAGAAATGCTGTCTATTTCCACTTCCCTCACAAAATCATTATCATCGGTTTCCATGAAAGGCTTAAAATCCGGATTGCATCTATAGACATCTCCCGAAGCAGTAAACAGGTATCCGTTACTCCAGACAACCGTCTCACCCGATATGAACTCTTCAGTCTTGTATCTTACCGGCCTTATCGTTACAGCATATACCGGATAAGTGATCTTATCCGCAGTCCAGTTATTAACTTTATATCCTCTAGTTGATGTGAATATATGTACACTGTCCAAAAAAGCCAATGACTCTTCACGCGTCCGGGAATTCCGGGATATGTATTTATTGGTCTTCCCGTCGAAGCTCGAAAAAGACACATCATAGTAATCGACTTCAAGCTCATCTACACGTACAAGTTCCGGAATCCTCTGAAGAACGGCAGAACGGTATATCAGGAAACCTGATATACCAAGTATCAGCAGCAGTGCAATACCAATACACAGCAGCGCCTTCTTACTGATCTTTCCGGGCTCAACAATAACTACATTCGTTTCAGGACACATATTCTTATCCCCCATAAGCGAAAATGCTTCTCCCCAAAACCGCGGCAGACAGGCCGGTACTTCCTGTCTGCCGTAAGATTAACATGACGGATTTGAAAGCAACAGAGGACAAACTCTTAAGTTATACCCCATAACTTTGGCAATTATGCTTCAGCCTTTATAGACAAAACCCGCCTCAGATCTTTATACTTGACCTGTAAGAAAAACAAGGCATCAGGTTTTTGCAAAGAGCCTGCCACTCGATCAGCATCGGGGAAAACAGGAGAAAATGGGTTTTATCAGCAACGTCGCCGGCACTTTGTCAGATTCAATTAATTCCGAACTCAAGGACCAGTATCTTGAGACATTCAGAACTGATTCTTTAGGTCAGGACATGCTCGTAAAACGCGCGCACCGGCAAAATTCCTTCGGGCGCAACGAAGGCAGCAGCGATATCATATCGGCCGGCTCCAAAGTGCTCGTTCCCGAAGGGACTTACGCCCTCATGATCGACAATGGCAAAATTGCAGACTGCGTTACCACGCCCGGCTTATATACCTGGGAAAACTCATCCTCCGGATCCATTCTTTCAGGCGGACTCAAAAGTGCCGCGGCTGATGTTTTCGACCGTTTCAGATTCGCGGGCGAGATCACGAAGAGCCAGAAGATATACTTCATCAATGGTCTTGAGATAATGAATCAGACAAGCGATGAATTCATTAAAGTTCCTTATCCTGATCCGGTTTACGGGACTCTGTATTTCAAATTCCGGATAATGTTCTCATTCCGTATAGTTGACCCGGTCAGGTTCTTTAAGAAGACGACAGGCAGGGAAACTACTGTTTACGACTACATGGGTTCTACACACAGCCCGAAAATGCCGTTTCTCGAAGTGCAGGATCACATGGAGGAAGCGCTCAATCTTTGTGCCGTGCGTGACCGGGTGCCTTTTCCTAAGCTTCTCTCTAATATGAGCAGAGTAAAAGACGCGGTTAATGAAGCCATATCAGAACTGTGGTATGAACAGCGGGGAATGATCATAGAGTCGATCGCGCTGATCGGTCTGACTCTCGATAAGGATTCAAGAGCACGTGTCGAACAGTTCGATTCGGCAAAGATCTTCGCTGACGATCCCGAAGCGCTCAAAGCGCTTGTTGCCTTAGGATTCACGGAAGCCATGAAGTCTGCAGCCTCCAATCAGGCCGGAGCCATAGGCGGAATCACAGGCGTGGGACTAGCCGGAAGTTATTCCGCTAATACTGTAACAGCAAACACGCAAGGATTCCCCGTTGACGTAACCTGCCCGTTCTGCGGCACGCTGCTTCCTTCGCAGGTAATTTTTGAACACTGCCCGGCATGCAATGCGGATATCAGATCCTGTTTTCCTAACTGAGGAAATGATCACGCCATCGCGATCTTAAAACAGAGCGGTTTATCAGATGAGGGTTTCTTATCAAGGATGATCTTCATTCCCTCCTCATTACGCGCGGCACAGGTAACACCATAACCTCCAAGCGCTTCCACGGAACCTGTGACGATATCGCGTTCCCCTTTTAACCTGAGCGACCTGATAATGAAAGTATCCGAATCCGGTCTCATGCAGAAAGCATACAGATATCCGTTTTTGTATGTGAATCTGTAATCGCCGGATGTAAAGTTTTTCTCCTCATTATCCTGAAATGAACCGGCCGTGTTATTCACTTCGCCCTCGCCAAAGGTCTTCCACGGTATCGTGCCGTAGATGCCTTCACCGTTGACACTCATCCATTCGCCCAGTTCGTTCAGGACAGATGTTTCTTCCGCGGTGATCGTGCCGTCGGGCTTAGGTCCGACATTTATCAGCAGCATTCCGTTCTTGCTTACGATATCGACAAGATCACATATGATCTGCCGCGAAGGTTTAAACTCGTTATCAGTGATATATCCCCACGATTTTTTGCCGATAGCCGTATCCGTCTGCCACGGCACCGGAGATATCCCGGTCAGTGCGCCGCGCTCAACATCAAATGTCGCAACAGACGGCGGAAATGCTTCGTGCTTGTAATTGATCGTTACTTCCTTTCCCCATTCTTCAGCCTTGTTGTAATAGTATGCGCACATCTTCTTCAGGTACGGCTTGAATTCCGCGTTCTGGATCCATGTATCGAAATAAAGCACAGACGGCTTATATCTGTCGATCAGTTCGCATGTCCTGACGAGCCAGTCAACAAGCCATTCTTCCGTGGGCTTTGCAGGAGAAAAAACATCCTCAAGCGTATGGAATACCGCAACGTCAGAGAGCTCCGGACAAAGATACGCAGGTCCGTAAAAGTCACGGAATTCCTCGTCATTAACATCGCTCTCTATCGTTCTACCCATATTCATAAAGAAGAAATGCTCGGCCCTGTGCGAAGAGGCACAGAAAGCAATGCCTTTCTCCTCACATGCTTTCTTTATCTCTCCGGCCACATCCCTGCAAGGACCCATTTTCGCGGCATTCCAGCGGTTGAATTCAGAATCATACATGGCAAAGCCGTCATGGTGTTCACACACCGGCATGACATATCCTGCGCCTGCTCTCCTGAACAGTTCAACCCAGGCATCTGCGTCGAAGTTCTCACCCCTGAACATCGGGATAAAATCCTTATATCCGAAGTCCTTCGGATCGCCGAAATTCTTTTTGTGGTATTCGTATTCACGCGAGCCGGGATTATACATCCATCTCGGATACCATTCGCATGCATATGCGGGAACGCTGTATATGCCCCAATGGATAAATATCCCGAGCTTTGCCCTGTAATACCAGTCAGGGATCTTATGACCGGAAAGTGACTCCCAGTCATCCTTATATCTTCCGTTGCTTATAGTCTCTTCTATCAGTCTGAGATATTCTTTTTGATCCATTCCCGTTCTCCCCCGCAATCAAATAAGCACCATATATTTCAGGATATTATCCCTTCATCCTTAAGGAAGATCTTTTGTCTCGCCGATGATCCTGATGCCTATATCACAGTTTACCTTATTTCTCATCGCCGTCTTTGCATTGCCGAGAAAATGTCCGTACTTATATGTGCCAATCGAAACCGTCAGATCAGAGATCACATAAAGTTCACCAAGGCCGGTATCACCGTTAAGTCCGCTGTTGATATCGGCACTGACAACATAAGCTCCTGAATCATTTATCTTCCTGATAGCAGTCTTTGCCGGTTCTTTTACCTCACCCTTAAAACCAGTTCCGAAAATGCAGTCCAGAATAGTCTTATATTTGCCGTAATCCGCATCAGCAACAACAGGAATGCCTTTTTCGATACATTTATCGAAAAAGTATCTTCCGTCCTCCGAGAACAAGTCTTCATAAAGAAGTACTATCTCACATTCTATACCGTGATCTTTAAGAAGTGACGCAACGACAAAACCGTCTCCGGCATTATTGCCTTTACCGCATATTATGCCGACAGGACCTTTCCATTCCGCCTGCTCAAAAATCACTCTCCCCGCCCTCTCCATCAGTTCTTTGGATGAACAGAGATTCTCGATGGTCCATCTGTCGCTGGAACGCATTACTTCAGTTGATACACAGACCGGCATAGAAATACCTCACAAGGATAATATGCCCTATTTTACCTGTTTTTATGTTCTGGTGTTAAGAAGCGATACAGTAAAATCCACTTCAGAAGAAAGATCATAACCGGGAACGGTGATCTTAACTGTACCCTTTCCTTCCTTTCCGGCACTTCTTATGTAAACGCCGCCCATACCGCCGTTGATATCGGACAGTGACGGTCCCAGGACTTCAATATCACCTTTGACCTCGACCATAGCCGGCCTGTTAAAGAAAGACATCACATTTCCGTATTCATCAGTAACTTTGATCCTGATGGAAGCAACGTCATATGTCGCGCCTTCAACGAGTTCATAAGAGGATACATCAAGACTGAGACAGGGCTTTGTCATTGCCGACTTGATAACGGTCTTGACTACTTTCCCGTCCCTGATACCTTCGAATCTGAATTTTGTCACCTTGCCGCCCCAGTTGCCGACATATTTGGCGAATAACCGGTAAGCATCGTCAAACGTCATCTTATATCTGGTCATGGCTTCGCCCATGGTAAGCTTCATCTTAAGAGGCATATTCTCCATGCCGTAAACAGCCGAGAAATTAAGAGCGTCTTTTACGATCTTTGTCTGTCTTTTTGCAAAACCCTCTTCCATGGCTATCTGATCTCCGATGTAGTCGTCGATCAGCATCGGCGGAGAGATCATGTTCTTGTATGAGGAATCTTTTCTTGTGTATTCCTTGATGAAGATATCATCCTTATACATCTTTACGCTGTCGCAGTTCGAGAAGATATAGATCTCTCCCCTGTTGCCCGCAGGATGCTCACCGATATCCATAGATGAACTGATCTCCAGCACGGGCTCTATATCCCTGTTCTGACTTGAGTATGCATACGCGGCGAGCTTCGGATTTCTGAACATGTCTGTAACGCCGTGATAGCACACTCTGTCACCTGAACCGAAGTCCTTATGCGTGTTGTAATCGAACATGCACCAACCGAAAGAACCCG
>CACYRM010000022.1 GCA_902776845.1 Oscillospiraceae bacterium | reverse complement strand
CAAAGTTATATTAACGATTTAGAGCTTTAGTTACATTAACAATTGAGAAACGTTTTCTAATCTGTAAAATAGAGGAAAAATATTTTTTCGGAGCGCTATATGAAGGTTGAATTCGGCTACGGCAAAGGCGTACAGACAGTAGACATTCCCGATAAGAATCTTGATCAGATCCTTGTCGCAAACGAGATAGAACATGAAAGACGCGGTCCTGATGCGGTCGTATACGCATTGGAAAATCCCATCGGTTCTCCGCGTCTTAAAGACCTGGCGAAGCCCGGTCAGAAGATCTGCATCATCACAAGCGACATCTCAAGACCGATACCGAGTTTTGATGTCATTCCTTCCATTCTCGATGAACTATATCTTGCAGGATGCGACAGGAAAGACATCAAGGTCGTTTTCGCGCTCGGATCACACAGACCTCACACGGAAGAAGAGAAGATAAGACTTGTCGGCGAGCGAGTGTTCAGCGAAGTCGAATGCATCGACAGCGATCCTTCAGACTGCATTCACATGGGCACCACATCAAGAGGCACTCCGGTCGATATCACAAGGAGCGTTGCGGAAGCTGATTTCAGGATCGGTGTGGGCAATATCGAGTTCCACTATTTCGCAGGATATTCAGGCGGTGCAAAAGCACTCATGCCCGGTGTTTCAACCCCTTCAGCGATCCAGGCAAATCACCGCATGATGGTAGATGAGAAGGCTTGTGCAGGCAATCTCAACGGCAACCCCATAAGAGCAGATATCGAAGAGTCCGAGACATTCTGCCACTTAAGCTTTATCGTCAATCCCATTCTTGATGAACACAAGCACATAGTTTACTGTGTCGCAGGGGATGTAACAGAAGCTCACAGGGCAGGCTGCAAGTATCTCGATAAGATGTACAGAAAGCCTCTTAGGAGAAGAGCTGATATCGTCATCGTCTCACAGGGAGGCGCGCCCAAGGACGCAAATCTCTATCAGACACAGAAAGCTCTGGATAATTCAAAGTATGCGGTGGCAGACGGCGGCACCATTATTGTAGTCGGTGCCTGCAATGAAGGTCTGGGAAGTGCCAAGTTCGAAGAATGGCTTACCACTGCAAATACTCCTGATGAACTGATCGAGAGAGTCGGCAAAGACTTCCAGCTCGGCGGCCATAAAGCCGCAGCCATAGCCATGGTATTAAAGCATGCAAAGATCGTTCTTATTTCCGAGATGGATGATGACTTTGTAAGGAGCATCTTCTTAGAACCCATGCACTCTGCGCAGGAAGCTTTCGACGAGGCGTATGCAAGATACGGCGAGGACTGTTCCGTAATCTGCATGCCGTTCGGCGGCGCCACACTTCCCATGCCTCCCGAAGCCTGAAATTTCATTCATTTGTAACCTGAATTAAAACACGGTTATATTACAATTATTGAGTAAAATAACGCTTCAGCGAGGTTTATATGGGCTGGGAAGCAGATTTTCTGCTCTACATACAGGAGAATATCAGATCGGATCTTCTGAATCCGTTCATGACTGTATTTACGCATTCGGGTGACTACGGAATACTGGTCATAGCACTTGCACTCGTTCTGATCGCACTGCCCAGGACCAGAAGGATCGGCGTTATCGCTGCAATAAGTATCGCCATCGAAGCGCTCCTCAATAACGTGATCATTAAAAATGCCGTAGCAAGAACAAGACCTTATGAAGCGATAGACGGTCTGGTGAACATCATCGAAAAGCAGAAGGACTACTCCTTTCCTTCCGGTCATACAGGTTCCGCATTTGCGGTAATGGGTGCCATACTCCTCGTAGCATTGCTTGGTCTCCCGGTCATTGCCAAAACAGGTAAAATGTCAAGCTCGAAGATGAGCCTGACATTTAAACTCTGCGCTGTACTTGCGATCGTTTATGCCGCTCTTCTCGGCTTCTCAAGATTATATGTGGGCGTCCACTATCCTACTGACGTTATCGGCGGGATCATCCTTGGGCTCGGCACCAGCATAGCCGCATATTTTATCTACATGCTCGCTATCAAGGCTTGGTCACAGAAAGCAAACAAAAACGCTGCTCAAAGAAAGTAATCTTAACCGGCTTACTGTCTGCCGGTCTTTTTTCTTATCTTTTCCTGATACAGGAGCTGGTCCGCGTTGTTCATCATCTCATAGATATCGATCTTGCCGATGATCTTGAACTTATAGATACCGGTACTCATTTCGATCGGATAAGGCTTATCCGCAAACTGGTTGTAACGCTTTGTTATCTTCTCTATCCTCGTCTTCATCGAATTCACATCGCAGTCAGATCCTGTAACGGCAAGCGAAATGAACTCGTCTCCTCCGATTCGTCCGATGATGTCCATATCCCTGAATGATTCCGAAAGGATCTGCGAGATCGTTTTAAGCGCAAAGTCTCCGTCATCATGACCGTATTTGTCATTTATCATCTTGAGGTTATCCATATCCGCATAACAGATCACGGCTACCTTACCCTGGTTGGCAGGTTCTTCCAATACGCGTTCGGCATTGGAGATAAAACCTCTTCTGTTATAGAGGCCCGTTAATTCGTCCTTCTGGGCTATCTCTTCAAGCTTGGTGTTATCGCGGATAAACCTTTCGAGAGATATCTGAAGAGACTGCTTGACCTTGTTCTGTTCTTCGATCATGAACAGTGATCTGAGGGTTACAGACAACTGGGTGGCAGCCGAAGAAACACTGTATGAACTGGATAATTCAAGTTCATTGACCAGCAGGCCGTAAAGATCGGCGCCTACAAACAGAGGCGATACGATCATGGTACGGCGTCCGTCACCGTTTATGAATTCATTCTCGAAAATGCTTTCCGTACGAAGGAGCTGCTGTTCTTCCGGCAATGACCTCAGGCCGTTCTCGTCGCTGATCGCCTTAAGAAGGATCGAGGCGGGCGGCATCCAGTCGAAGGATCCCTGATTCTTTACGTTACCCTGGAACAGATAAAGCATCGACTTCTTGAATCCGATACCGTTAAGGCTTCCGAGAAGCTGCTCATAAGGGATCTCATTCTGATTTTCGACAAGGAAAACATCGCCGACCTGCCTGTTGATAACGCCCTGCATCCGCTCTGTCCTTCTCCTCGCCGAATGCGCGGGAAGAATTCCCGAGAAAGCCAGACGCCTGAAATATCTTGAGAATGTCTCATTGACGTTTATCCGTTCTTTATCATCTTCGATCAGATCCATAGCCTTGCTCTGCAATGTCTGAAGGATGTTGAAGCATTTTTCACGTGTCGACAGAACAAACAGTTCTGTTCTCAGCAACTGTGAGAAATCATTATCCATCTTTTCAAGAGACTTCTGTTTGTCGGTTGATCCGAGCATTTCTATGTATCCGCACAGAAAACTGTTCAGGGATTCTGAAACGGTCCCCGAATCAACAAATTCATTGAAAAGATAGCTCTTTATCTCTTTGACGAATCTGTCCTTATCGATCCCGTTTTCCGTAAGACCCAGTCTCTCGCACATAACATCGGAGTCAAAGTCATCACACCCGCAGGAATTCCTCTGAACGAGATGTGTCTCCACCGTCATATCACGCAAAGCCGTGCCGTTGATGTAATTCTCCGCATTGAGAACGGCTTTATAAGCCAGGGATGCCGAGCTTGCCTCAACAGTCGTAAGAGGCGGTTCAAGCGAGACCGCGAAAACATCATCGTCAAAACCCGCGATCAGTATATCTTTACCGGGAACCAGCCCTCTTTTCTTAAGGGCATTGTATCCTCCGACAGCCATCGAGTCATTTGCGAAAACTATAGCGTCAATGTTGTCGTTGCTGTCCAGTAATTCTTCAACAATGCCTTCGCTCGCCATCGAGAAATCACCGTAAACGACCTTTGCGGGATCAAAAGAAATTCCGTATTCCTTCAGTGTGTCTTTATAGATATCAAGTCGCTCCCTCGCGTCACGGTTGGTAACAGGTCCCGATACAAAGCCTATGTCTTTTGCCTTGTGTTTAACGATTAGATGCTTCAAAAGTCCGTTCAGTCCGGAACGGTTGTCAAAAGTGACGGAATTATATCCGCCGAAATCTGAGAACAGACATATTACCGGAACATCCGGCATTTTCTTAAGGAACCTTGTCTGAACCTCCATTTCCGCTCTTGAGCAGATCAATCCCTGAAGGATATAGATTATATCGACATTACGCTCAGTCGGAAGATTGAATATGGCATTATATTGGTATTCGTATTTCTTGTCAGCATATCTGCTGTCTGTCTTTCCGATGTAGTGACCGGGGAAAACAAAAAGATTCGCATCAAGCGCTTTAGCAGCCTGTTCGGCTCCGATCGCAGCCTGATTTGAGAAGAAATTGTCTATATCATCTATGACTAATCCGATATTGAGCCTGCGGTCCATACTCCGGCACTCCCTTCGAAACGTTTAGGGATATACTAACACAAATCCGTAACCGTTTCCTTACAGTTTAACCTCTGAGACGCTTTCTGGCCATCTTGTCCGCATACATCTTGGAATCGGCTTCAAGTATCATGTCTTCAATATCGATGGAACTGTCAATGATGCGCTCGGAAACGCCGAGACTTGCTCCGACTCCGAAAGGCTTATCGGTCATGGAAGGATCGCAGTCAGCAGAATCTTCGATCTCGCTCCTGATATTCCTGATCTCGCCTTCGAGCTTCCTGTCGCCTATGATCGCGCATGCGAATTCATCACCGCCGTACCTTGCAGCTATTCCGTCATCCTTCACATATTTCAGGATGGCTCTTGCAAGTGTCTGTATTGCGACGTCGCCGTTCTCATGCCCGTAGGTATCGTTTATAGCCTTGAGCTTATCCATATCGATCGAAAAGAGCGAGAGTATCCTGCCTGAGTTTGCAGGTTCGTTGAGTAGTTTTTTAAGCATCGTGAAGAATCCTCTGCGGTTATAAAGACCGGTAAGGAAATCCTGTTCGGACAGGAGCTCATTGGTCCTGCTCGTTGCTATCAGCTTGCGGTTGTTGTTGACAGCATTTACGGCAGCGTTGATGAAGTGTCCGAACTCCTCAAATCTCTGCTCGGATCTCATCGTGACTTCATAATATCCGTTTACGACATAACCGAAGGATTCGGTGTTGGATCTTATCTGCTTGAAAAGAAGCACATTTATGTTGCTGTCATTGCAAAGGATCAGATCGTAATCCGGTATCGGATGTCTCATCCTGTAGAACTTCTGAGCGAATGTATACTTGTTTGCCCTGCCGTGGAATATGCTGTGGCAGCATCCTTCAGGCTCGACGACACCGACAAAGTAATACTGGCTGCGCCACATCCAGATAGAGTTCTGGAGATTGTCGGCCGCCTCATCAAGATTATCGGAAGATGTCATCCTCGATACGAAACGGCCCATTTCGAGCATATGCCTGAAAGAATCCTGGTTCTCTTCGGCAAGCTCATCGACGATCGTGGACCACGGGAATTCCGAACGGTGCTTGCAGCCGCACGACTGCATGAACATTGATCTGTATGGTATTAAGAACGAATCATTCTGGACAGCCTTTGCGCTGTTCCAATCGCGGATCCTCTTCATGATCTGCTCAGAAATCTGCGAATAATCAAGTTCGCAGGTTGTTAATACAGGATCGTTATACTGGCCCTGCCAGATACCGTCAAAACCCGTAACGATAACATCTTCCGGGATGTTCTTTCCGTTTTTGCGGAGCGCGTCGATAACACCAATTGCCATTGAGTCATTTGCGCAGATTATCGCATCAGGCAGTTCATATTCACCGCTCTCGAGAAGCTCATTCATAACGGTAAATGCGGGAGCCTGCCAAAAATCGCCGTAATAGATATTCGCGGAAAGAGGGTCGATGCCGTGCTCTTCAAGAACCCGCTTGAAGATCCCTATACGCTCTTCAGAGAAAGGATTATCCCTGAACCCGCCGAACATGTCGAGTCTTTTCGCGCCATGCTCTTCAATAACATGTTTGACTATCGTCTCGAAAGCCGAACCGTATTCGAAATCAGCATTGATGCAGCCCTCCACCGGATGCTGGAAGGTTATTACGGGAATATCCTTCTCATGTCCGATCTCTGCCAGCCTGTCGATTACTTCCCGTGTCTTTATCATCTCTCCGAAAATAATTATGCAGGCAAGATCCATCTTTAAGAGAAGATCTGCAAAATTGATCTCCAGTTCGGTCTGTACCGGATCCGGATTATCAACATTAAACGTAAAGCTTGAGATAATATAATCCCTGTTGATCTCCTCGGTCTGAAGAGCCCTGAGGAAGAGACTGTAGTTATCTGAATCGTCCCAGACACCGCACACGGCGATCTGCTTACGCGTCTCCCTAGGTCCCTGTCTCTTTCTGAGTAATATATTCCGGATATGGATAGAAGCCTTTGATATAGCATTGATGGCAAAGATTATCGAAGCGCTGTCGTAATCCTCAGGCGCCTCAAACATCATCCTGTGCTTCTGCCAGTTGCGGTCAAGCCTTATGACGTAAGGATCCGTGATCTGCTCACCATCCTCCTCATCGGACTTGAATATACATCTGATGGTACGTTCCTCATCGGCTCTTCCGTCAAAAGAGAACTCATAGAACTCGCCCTTTTTGAAAGGGAATCCGCCCTGAAGAAGCCTTGTCTCGCCGGATACGCCCGAGATATAGGAAGGCGTGATTATAAGCTCATCTTCCATGAAACTTACATTTGCGTTCAGATCGCCTTCCGCAACATAAAAAGCATTATTTTTGGCATTATCATCGCCTTCCGGATTGAGTTTCAGGACCCTTGCAGGCCTTGTTACCTTCCTGTTATAAATAGGCTTCTGATAGAGCCTTACATAATCGACAAGAAGCTCCGCATCGTTATCTTCAAGCTCATTCTTTGTATCAGTCTTCCTGTTGACTCTGTCATCATCGACAGATACTCCGACCACAACATGGAAAGGCCTGTTGAAAGGTGCCGGATAAGGCTCTTCTGTCTCACCGTTCCTCTCAAACCAGTAAGATGTCCTGTAATACTCTTTGCCGTCGCAGGAGAATATGATCTCGTCCTGATCCCATTCACATGCAAAGATATGGAATTCATTGGAGAAATCGGCATTGAGCCGGTGAAAATTCCCCGAGCGCTGTGTATACGGATATCCGAACGCTATTCCGGAGAAAGCTTCATTGGTCCCTGAGCCTGATATCTCGACCATATTGATCTGACCGTGAAGCGGGAATTCCTTATAGTTATCAGCAGCCTCATCATAACCTTCCGTAGGCATGAGACGGATATAGCTCAGCAGGCCCTTAGCCTTGGGAACCTTAAGTCTTACGATAAGCTTACCGTAGGTGAATTCCTTTTTGCCGAGCGTTGTGAGCCTTCCGGACAGATATCTCATCTCGCCGGAATTGTTTGTCGTAATCTTGGGTCTTATGCTGAGACAGCCGTCTTTTATGTCAATGCAGTCATTGCCGCAATATTCCTGACGTTCACCTGAATACCATCCGGGTGCGCGTGTCTCGGCACTCCAGACTGTATCATTTACCGTATGACTGTTAAACTCTTCGGACCAGACAATATGATATCCGTCCGGCAGCGAGACTTTATTACTCATTCAATGATCCAAAACCGGCTAACTGTTATTTGTCGGCGCCCAATGCATCAACATTATCGTTGTCGCGGGCCATTACATACTTATAGCAATCGTCGGCACTGACTTCAAAGGCTTTGAAAATATCTTTAACCGCATCATAGATGGCTTTGCTTCTGATTATGTCGACTGTGTCATGAGCCTGTGAGAAAAGGCCGAAGATCAGCATGTCGTACATCTTATAAAAATCAACCTTAAATGCGTCAAATTCATTGATGGCCCTGATGAACAATTCCTTATTCTCGGGATTATAAGTGCGCAGGATATTAAGAAGATGCATTTCCTTCTTAACGCAGCCGGCAATGGCATTGACACTTGCCTTAATACCCGGGCTTACCGTTCTTGTGTTATAACGTACGATCGTCATGGAAAGCTCATCGATCATGTCAACGCAGTCCTCGATATGTCTTGCCATCTGGAAGATCGTCATCCTTCTCTCGGGATCCGGTTCCACAGCATGGAGTCTGTCGGCAAAAGCATGAAATACGTGATCTCCGTCATCCTCCAGTTTATTGATGCGCCTGGAGATCGCAACTCTGTCTTCTATCTTTTCGAGCATTCCGAGAAGCTCAACACATTCCTCATTCAAGATCTCAGATAACCGCTGGGCCTGATCAAATAAATAGTCGCGATCTTCTATCGTCATTATAAAAAAGCCTCCTGCACCATATTCCAATTAATTATATAGTAATAACTAACTCATGTTCAATAGAACACATTTGTCATAAAGGTTTATATGAAGACAAAAAAATGCTGTCTCCCGATCTTCTCAAGGAGACAGCACTTGTTTTTATTATTTATTACCGGATTAGAGAGCGGAAACCTTTGTGCCCATCTGCTCTGCTTCCTGATTCTCAACTACGAGGTTAACAGACTTAGGTGTGCAGACAAATGTTGTCTTAACAGGTGTAGGCTCAACTCTTCCGCCTAATGCATAAACACCGCCGGAGATGTAGTCAACTACACGCTGGTTCTTATCTGTGTTTGTAAGGTTGCAGATAACGATGTGGCCCTCACGGATGTGATCGCAAACAATCTGGCTCGTTCTGATATCGTAAGGTGTAAGCATGATTACTGTTGCGTTCTGCTGCATAACAGGTGTTGTAACTGCGGGCTCCTGAACGAAGGTGCGAGTAGGCTCCTCTACATATGCTTCCTCTGCAATAGGCTCTTGCTCGTATGCATCTTCTTCAATGTAGCCCTCTTCCTCACCGTAATAGTTTTCTTCCATCTCATCTTCTACAGGTGTGAACATGCTTCCGAAGAAATTCTTAACGTTAAAAGTGCCCATTTGTTTTTTCCTCCTTAAATATTCGCCCGACCAAGGACATTCAATAACATAATGGGATATTAACGAAAATTGATATTCGCCTCAATAGTTTTGGGCAATATGACACAAGACGGTAACTTAAAACGGGGTTTTATTACAAAATGTAACAAAAATTACGGATTAACGATCGAACATTGTTACACAGGCTTGTATTCGGCACGGTTTCCGAATATTGCCGTACCTATCCTGACATGCGTGGATCCCTCCAGAATGGCGCTTCTGTAGTCCTGGCTCATTCCCATTGACAAGACTTTCCATGACTCAAGGCCTGTATATTCCTTCAGTTCCTCGAAAATAACCCTTGTCTTCGCGAATACTTCTCTTGCCTGTCCCTCATATGTCTCGATTGGAGCCATCGTCATGAGACCGCATATATTAATAGAAGGAAGATTACATATCTTATCAATAGCCGGTTTTAACTCATGGGGCGCAAAGCCGTGCTTGCTTTCCTCGCCTGATACGTTTGCCTGCAAAAGGATGTTCGAAGTAACATTGTTACTGAGGGATCTTTTCGATATCTCCTCGGCAAGCTCAACGCTGTTTACTGAATGAATAAGATATGTCTTACCTGTTATATACTTAACCTTATTCTTCTGCAGCGTTCCGATAAGATGCCAGTCAGCGTCTATGCCGAGCGCGGAAAACCTTTCAATCTTGGGTACAAGTTCCTGGACACGGTTCTCACCGAGATCCTTAAGGCCGCTCATGGCTGCAGCCTCAGCATATTCCACAGGGAACACCTTTGTGACACCTATAAGAGTAACGCTGCCTTTCTCCCGGCCGGCAGCTCTCTCTGCATCTTCTATGGACTGTTTTACGGACAGGATGTTATCCGAGATTTTTTTCTTAAGTTCTTCAGTAAAATCATAATCCATATCAGTCGACCTTATCTCCGGGCTTTACAGTATTGGGATTTGTAATAATTACAGTATTAAGATTCGGAACAGAAGCTTTTCCGACCTTGTCAATGATCGCAAATTCCCTGTCGTTATCAAGTACGATTACACGTATCTCCTCAACGAAGCCCTGATTGTTCGTATAAATAGAAGCCATTCCGGAATACTCGGATACGACTATCTTGTCGGCTGTCATGCCGAGACCGGTTGCCGTATCAACGAAGGATGCCATATAACCGTCAGGATAGAGCCTGTCTATCTTCTTAAGGGCGGAATAATCGTTAGGTGTGGAGAATGCCACGACATATCCTCCGTTCTCCATAGCCTCGGTGTATATAACCGTACATCCGGCAACAGACGTGTTCTGCTGTTCGATGATATTGCCGTCATCGTCTTTCTTCACATTAGGGATTATCGTTATGTTAAATACAGCACTGTCGCCGAAAGTATCCGGACCGACATTTGCGCCCGGAGCAAGATAGATGCAGAATGCCGGATTGCCCTTGGGCGCGTATACCTCGTTAACAAGGCTCGGGACAGATACCCTCATACCGTCTGTCTCAGTGATTACGATCTCGATATCCACGGTTCTCAGGTCAAGAAGCGCTTCAACGCTTCTCGATGTCTCAAAAGTTATGAGCATTCCGGAATTGTCATTCTCACAGCGCACAACCCTGCAGTCATCGATCGAGATACCCTCCGTACGGACGTTTATGTCATGGAGAGTTCCTACAGCGAAGTCGGAAACAGCCGCATCATTCGATGACAGATATACCGACAGGAACTGACTCTCGTTCTGCGCGATCCTGACGACCGGGGTATCGGCATCGACACTGAGGTCTGAAGATATGGCGCCTACCGAATTATTGATATAGTCCTTTACCTCCGATATAGGCATCGAAAGGAACGTGTCATAACTGAGCGCTTCTTCCTTGCCGTCAAGTCTGAAGGAAACGATACCGGGTCTGTGAGCCGTGATCCTGGATGCGTACTTTTCGACCTGGGCTTCATAAACAGCCTCATCGTTTCTTAATACGGATATTCTCTCGTCATCGAAATTGATACGGCTCATCTCATCCTCACGCTCATCAAGGATAACGTTTACCGAGGAACCGTAAGATGACATATTGCTGAGATTTCCGCCCATCGAATCGAATCTTACCGAATCAAGGATCGCGGAAAGGTTCTTGTTATAGTTTCTGTAAATGACATCAGCTTCAGATACTCCGCCTGCCATGATAAGCTCCTGCTGGACATCGGATATCTGCGACTGGACATTTCTTAAGTCCTGCACAACGGATTTCATTTCATCGGGAACCACGATTGCAAGTTCCTGATCCTTTGCGACTCTCGATCCTTCAGTAATCTGCGTTACGAGCTCACCGGAATTCACGCAATTGATCGTATCCTCGTCTCTTACAACAAGAGCCCTCGCACCGATCGTATGCTCAACCGCGCCTGTCGTTACGAAAGAGAAATTCGGTTTCTCGGCGATATAGTCATAGAGGTGATGTATCACAAATACAAGCACAAAAAGAGCCGAAGCCACTGCAACAGCACCTAAGATACCATTCCTTATCGCACGGCTCTCGGCGCTCTTCTGCGAAGGATTCTTGCGCTTGAACTCATTCTTCTCGATCTTCTGCTGCTCTTTGAGCTTAGCCTCTTCTTTGAGCCTTGCCTGCTCTAATATCTTCTTCTGTTCCCTCTCAGTGGCAAGTTCCTTCGCCCTTTCCTTGCTTATAGGTCTGGTCTGCGTTTTGTTGCCCGGATTGCCCTTGGAATATATGCTCTTTTTAGTGACCTGATTTACAGATTTCTTGTAAGGTACAGTCTTATTGGAGCCCTTCTTAAGAGAAGGATTCTGACCCTTTTGAGAAGGAATGCCTGCTTTCTTATTGACGGCGCCGTTCTTCATTGCGCCGTTCTTATCAGAACCCGTCTTCAGCGGATCCATGTCCGGGATAATGCTTTTTCCCTGATTAGCAGTATTTCCTTTATATCCCTGCTGTTTCTGACCGGCTTTTACATTGGGTCTTCCATTTTTGGCGGACTGCTTTGCGGAAGGATTGCCGTAAGACTTTCCGGACATATTACCGTAAGGTTTACCGGAGGGTTTGCCTGACTGCTGGCCGGCAGGTTTTCCGGCTGCTTTTCCCGGCTGCATGCCGGTTGAGGCAACAGCTCTCTTTCCCTGCTGTCCGGCACCGGGCTTTATATTCTTTTTCGAAGGTACAGGCTGCTTTCCTGTCTTCTTTGCGGAAGGCTCTTCCTGCGGTCTGTTATACCATTGCTTACCGTCAGCCATATCAGTTAACCTCCGACAGCAAGCATACATGCAAGCTTAGCCTGCTCTTTGGCAAGACTTCCCTGCATATAAGCAATATAGGGCTGTTTCATAGGACCGTCACAGGACAATTCAGTCGTGGCGCCCTGGACAAAGGCGCCTGCCGCCATTATTACCTGATCGTCATAACCCGGCATATCCCACGGTACGGGTGTAACAAAAGAATCAACGGGCGAGCATGACTGGATGGCAGCGCAGAACTTAGCCATCTTATCGGGATCACCGAATTCGATGGTCTGCACGATGTCTCCTCTGACCTCTTTAGCGGAGGGACTCGTCTTATATCCTTCGTTTCCAAGTATCTCAGCTGCGAAAACAGCGCCTTTCAGGCACTCTCCGACACATGCGGGAGCAGTAAAGAGTCCCCTGGCAATCATGGCATTTGCGCCTATGGTCGGGCCTACTTCGCTTCCCAATCCGGGTGTAGTAAGATGTCTCGCGGCATTCTCGACGAGATCTGCCCTTCCCGCTATATAACCGCCGGTCTTTGCGATACCGCCGCCGGGATTCTTAATGAGGGAGCCTGCGATAACATCCGCACCGGCTTCAAGAGGCTCTCTCTTCTCTGTAAACTCACCGTAGCAATTATCCACAGCGACGATTATATCTTCCCTTACCGAGTGGACGAGCTCAGCGATCCTGGCTATATCCTCGCAAAGGAGAGCTCTTCTTCCCGTATATCCTCTGGATTTCTGTATAAAAACCATCTTTGTCTGGGGCTTAATTGCCGCCCAGATAGCATTAAGATCAGGTGAGCCGTCTTCCTTGAGGTCAACTTCCTCGTATCCGATCCCGTAAGATCTGAGTGACATATCATTATTGTCAGAAGAAAGGCCGATTGTTGCCATCAGCGTGTCGTAAGGCCTTCCCGTAACAGAGAGCATGATGTCTCCGGGTCTCAAAGCACCGTAGAGCATGGCGGAAATAGCCTGTGAGCCTGTGCTGATCTGCCATCTGACATATGCTTTTTCCGCTCCGAAAACTTTCGCGAAGATATTCTCGATCTTCTCCCTGCCCACATCGTCATAGCCGTAGCCGGTCGTGGAACCCATATGGGTATCGGAAAATTTCTCGCTCCTGAAGGCATCCAGCACCTTAAGCTCATTGTAAGTAACGATATCGTCAATACGTGCATAGACATCAGCGAGCGACTCTTCAGCCCTTACCGCAGCCTTGACCGCTTTCTCGCTTACACCATATTTTCTGTAATTCTCGATACTGTTCTTAACTAAGCTGTCCATAACTTGTAATTATAACATAACGGACCAGCTTTCAATTATTTTAATAAATCTTTGAAAATACTCTTTTTAGCCGGAAGGATCAGTAAACATACACGGAAAACTGTTATTTTCCGTACAAGGCCAGCTTAATCGCCCCAGGACAGCATTCAAAATCGACCTTATGTCCGGAAAAGTCCTCTCCGTCGTAATTGCCGTTCAGGTCTCTTGCGCCCGTGGATTCAACCGTGAGCTTTGTCGTAACGAAAACATCCGCTTCCTTATAGCCTTCATGCCTGCCTTTTTTATATTTTGTGAGCAGAAAAAGCGATCTGAAAAGATTAACGGATTCAATGGAACAGCAGTTTATGAGGCCGTCATCCGTTTTCGCATTCGGAGCGGGACAGAATCCGTCACCATAATAAGAAGCGTTACAGACCGCGATCATAGTAAATACATCTTTGACGGACACGTTAGGCTTTCCGTCGCCTCTTAATGCAGTGTATTTGAAATGGAACTTCCTGTTCCCGAAAAGACATCCCAAGGCTGAAGTGATATATGCCGTACTCCTGACAAAACCTGAATCAGGATGCGCCAGGACCTTGCCCTTCGCTCTAAGCTGGACTTCAGTATCCAGACCTATCGAAGCTACATTAAGACACCACGCCGAGCTTGAATCAATCTTATTTCCGTTGCGGTCAAAGGACGTGACCTTTATCATGTCAGTATCCCGGACCTTAAAGTTGTCATTGAACAGATCAGAAAGGCATATCTCACAATTGCTTCTGTGATCCTCATCCATAACCGATCTTGTGAAATCATTGCCGGTACCCAAAGGAATAACCGCCATAGGCGTTTTCGACTCCGCAAGGGAATTGGCGACTTCATGGATAGTTCCGTCACCGCCACACGCAATGACCAGAACACCGTATTGCTTTGCGGCTTTGCTTGCCACTTCACTGGCATGACCGGCAAACTCGGTATATACGATCTCCGAACTTCCCTGATGCTCATTTGCCAGTCCGGAATAGGCCGTCTTAAAACGTGCCAAAGCTTTTGAATCAGCTCTGCTGTTTACGATAAATAGTTTCTTCATGCAACGTCAGATCACTTCTGCGCAGAAAGCTTAACTACCACATCTATCATGTCGTCTACGGTCTTGACCTGATCTAACAGTTCATCAGGAAGACGGACATTATATGTCTCCTCAACATCTATTACGAATTCATAAAGCTGCAGAGAATCAAAGGGCAGATCGGTATTAAACGCAAGATCAGACGTGATCTCCTCAGGAGATATCTCGAGCGTTTCAGCCATGATCCGAATCACGTCTTCTTTAACCTTTGCTCTCAGGTTGTCAGAGTCAGTCATCTTGTTTTTTCTCCTTCGTAGTATCTTTAGCAACCAGCGTCGCGGTTGCTCTTACGTTCTCGCTGCTGTCATAACGTCTGAGCTGCTGCTCAACATACCGGTCGACCTCATCAACGAGATCCAGAAGATGCTGTCTGTCATCAGCATCGTATCCGGCAAGAATATGCTTTGCCAGTACCCTGTGGAACTTGCTGTTCATTCTGCATGCAAGCTTGCCGTTATGCGTAAGGCTGATCCTTACGATACGCTTATCTTTTTTATCACGTTCCCTGTGGACATATCCCTTCTTAACGAGCCTGTCTATCGCAACCGTAAGCGTGCCCGTGGTAATACCAAGGTCTTCCGCCGTATTTGTCATGGTGCGGGCATCGTAAGGGCCTATCGCTGTAAGAGTATGCATCTCGGCGATAGAAAGATCCTTAAAATATCCTGCCTGAAGAGATTTCTCCTCTGTCAAAACAACATTCTCAAAGATCCTGACCAGAGCCTCTGACATATGTTCTTCTTCGTTAAGCAAAATCATCTCTCCCATCAATTTGAATTACAAATTAATTATATCAAATGTTCCTAACTATTGCTCGCGGGTATAAAAGCTTTCTTATCCCCATTGATCAACACTATGGCAAACACGACGATGAACAGTGAGACTCCGCCGAAGATCAGCGCAAGACCGTCAGTAAACCCTAATCCGTCGATCAACTCACTGACAAATGTTCCGAAAAAGTTGAACAGCATATGTGTTGCAATGGTGATGGTAACGGAACGGTATTTATATCGCAAGTAACCCAGAAAAAGTCCCAGAACCGTTGCGTATGCCACCTGTACAGGAATCAGATGCATCCCTCCGAAAAACAGGCTTGGTATAAGTATGCATATCCAAGGGCGCACACCTGATCTTTCAAGGATCGCATATGTAACTCCTCTGAAGCAGAGTTCCTCAACAATGGGACCAAGTAT
Source organism: Oscillospiraceae bacterium (assembly GCA_902776845.1). Taxonomy (GTDB): domain Bacteria; phylum Bacillota; class Clostridia; order Saccharofermentanales; family Saccharofermentanaceae; genus Saccharofermentans. Next base: position 8,842 of record CACYRM010000022.1, on the reverse strand, counting down.
CAGGCCGTATAAGATAGTAAGGACAGGATCGGAAACGATCCCGGCCATTTCAAGCATTTCATTATAGGCTTCTATAGCGCGCGGAAATAACCATTCAGCAAGAGTCAATGCCGCATTGATAGAAAAAAAGAGTCCTATGGCAAGTCCCGTTGCTGCCAGTATCGATTTAACGCCGAACACTTCACCCAATCTTACTTTCGGATTCTTTTTTACAAACCCTTTGTAATACCATATCGCGAAAACAGCCACTCCTGCAGCCGCATAGATAAGATATGCATAGATGGCATATTTCCCTTTGAAAATCTCAAGGATCTTATCGTAAACATCAAATGCATAACCGGAAATATCAGTTCCAGTGACTGCATCAACGGAAGCCATGATCAGGAAAGGGATCTGTGCCTCCGTCTGTATGGCCACAAGCACGGCTAAAGGAACTACGGAAAGAAAAATATATCCTATCCTTACCTTCTTCTCCGGCATTCCGCTCTGCCCGCCTGTAACTTCATTCTGCTGTTCATTGATAGTGTTATCTCCCATGACCCTTTTGTCCTCATCTGAACTTAACGATCGTAACGCCTGCATCTCCCTCGCCCTGTTCTCCAGCGCGGAAAGAATCAACCCTGTCATCTTTTATGAGCATATCCTGAACACAGGCCCTCAGAGCTCCCGTGCCTTTACCGTGGACTATCCTTGCTTCCTTTATTCCTGCAAGAACACAGTCTTCAAGATATCTGCCGAGCCTCGATTCCGCCTCAGCAGTCGTCATTCCGATAAGCATGAGTTCCGATACAGTGGAAGAAGCGCTGTTGAACTTCACCTTAGAAAGATCTTCAGCACTGCCTGAAGTCTGTCTTCCTTTTGCCTTCGAAGCGGCCTTGCCGTTTTTGGTCCTCATGAACTCGTCACGCTGCGCCTTTGTCGGCATCAGGAGCTGGCTCTTTTTGACTGCGATCTTCATGCTTCCACAGAGGATATTTACCGAACCGCTCTTGGAAAGATCTGATTCCGCTATTCCCGTCTGACCTAAAGAAGGCACATAGTAACACTCGCCTTTAATGACTTCCTTGACAGGCTCACCGCTCAAAGCAACTGATTCCACGGCTTCATCTTCCTCAGATTCAAGATCGTCAATACCGGCTCTGAGCTTTCTTCTGATCTTATCCAGTTCCTTTTCGCGTTCAGCCCTGTCCATATCCCTGGATCTTTTTCTCAGGTTGCGGAGCTCATCGCTCAGTTCCTTTTCCTGTTCCTGAAGGAGTCTCTTCTGCTCGGCTCTCATATCATTCAATATCTTTGTCTTGGACTGTCTGAGCTTTGCATTCTCTTCTTCAAGGCGCGTCTTCTCAGCTTTAAGTTCAATATTGAGCCTGTCATTTTCTTCCGCCAGAGTCTGCGCACGCTTTGATTCCTCTTCAGCCTTAGCGATAAGAGCCTCATAGTTAAGCTCGTCAGATGACATCCTAGCCTTAGCGTTATCAAGAATGTGCTTTGCAAGACCCAGTTTGCGCGAGATTACGAACGCGTTTGAAGAACCGGGTCTTCCGGTGATCAGTTTATATGTCGGAGCCAGAGTTTCAGTATCGAATTCACAGGAAGCGTTCATTACGCCTTCGGTTGTCTCAGCATAGCCCTTAAGCTCTCTGTAATGCGTCGTGGACATAACAACGCAGTTCTTTTTCCTGAGTTCCTCGATGATCGATATAGCAAGAGCCGCACCCTCTGCAGGGTCGGTGCCGGAACCAAGCTCATCCAGAAGCACCAGTGATTTTCCCCTGATATTCTTCAGGATGAAAACAATGTTTGACATATGCGACGAGAATGTTGAAAGACTCTCTTCTATGCTCTGCTCGTCTCCTATATCAGCCAGCACCCTGTCGAAAACACATACTTCAGAACCGCTGTCAGCAGGGATCGGAAGCCCTGCCATCGTCATTAGCACAAGAAGCCCGCAGGTCTTAAGCGAGACAGTCTTGCCGCCTGTATTAGGTCCCGTAACGATTAGGGCATCATATGATTCACCGACACTGATATCGACCGGCACAACGCTTTCTGCGGGGATCAGGGGATGTCTTGCGCCCTTAAGAGCTATCCGTCCTTCAGTATTAAGCACGGGGCAGAATGAATTATTCTCAACGCCGTATTCACCTTTCGCGAAAATATAGTCCAGACGCGATGCTATAGACATATTGTTTTCGAGAAGATTTGCGATAGAAACAACTTCTTCCGTAAAACTCTTTAATATCCTCTGAATCTCGGCCTGTTCGGCAAAAGTCAGTTCCGCGATCTTGTTGTTTGCGTCAACAACGCTCATCGGCTCGATAAAGAGTGTCTGTCCGGATGACGATGCGCCGTGAACGATACCTTCTATCCTTCCGTTGAAATCAGCCTTTACGGGAATGCAGTATCTTCCTTCCCTTAGCGTTACGATGCTCTCCTGGAGCATGTCCGCATGGTTTGTAATAACACGGTCAAGCAAAGACCTTATTCCGCTCGCGATATTCTTGCGTTCCCTCCTGATCGAGGACAATTCCCTGCTCGCTTTGTCGGACACTTCATCCTGTCCCAGGATTGCAGCGTCTATCTTCTCGAGGAGCTTATCACAGGTCTCGAGTTTATCGATATAAGAGCATATATCGGGTTCGGTATCGTCAACCAGAGGCGAACCTGCCGATCTTGCCTTCGTCAGGGCCTTTCTGATCTCACCCGAGGTTCTCAGAAAAGAAGCCACTTCCAAAAGTTGTCCGCAGGTTAAAGTACCGCCCGCTTTAGCATATATGAGAGATTCCCTGAGATCTCTCATTCCGCTTAAAGGGAGCATACCGAATCTTATGACGTGCTCCATCGCCTGCCCTGTGCAGGAAAGCTCACGGGACACATAATCAACATCACAGCACGGAACCATTTCCGAACAGAGTTCTTTTCCGTACCGAGTTCTGGCCTTGGAGGCTACCGTTTCCCTTATCTTGGTAAATTCAAGCGTATTCAAGACACGCCCGCGGATCTTCTTCCGCTCAAGGCTGTCTTCAAAGCTTAAGTATTCATACATGATCTGTTTTTCCTATCCGAATAAAAAGCAGATGTCCGGTATCAGCCGAGTCTCTTTGCATTCGCAATGACATCGGGAGTTATCGTCTTGGTCATTTCAAGACCCTTCTCAATGTCAACATCGGTGATCTCGCCATGCTGCATGCAAACAAGCCTGTTAAATCTCTTCTCAACGAGACAATCGATAGCTTTTATACCCATAAGGCTTGCGATCGTTCTGTCTCTTAATGTAGGCGAACCGCCTCTCTGGATGTGTCCGAGAATAGTAGGACGCGCCTCGATGCCGGTTGCCTCTTCTATCTGCTTGGCGATATCTTCAGCCTTGCAGACACCCTCTGCAACGATAACGATGTAGTGCTTCTTGCCGGTATTGCGTCCGTCAAGGATAACTCTCAGGACATCCCTGTTAAAGTCATAAGGGACTTCAGGAATCAGGATGCTCTCAGCTCCTGTGGCAATTCCGACATTGAGCGCGATCCAGCCTGCATTTCTTCCCATGACTTCAATAACACTGCAGCGCTCATGAGAGGATGCCGTGTCTCTGAGCTTATCGATGCACTGCATAGCCGTATTCATGGCAGTATCGTATCCGATCGTATATTCCGTGGAGGAAATATCGTTATCTATGGTACCGGGCATACCGATAACCGGCATTCCGATCCTTGCCAGTGCTCTGGCGCCCTTGTATGAACCGTCACCGCCGATTACGATCAAAGCATCAAGTTCATATGCCTCCATCATGCGTGCGCCCTTAAGAACGCCCTGATCAGTCATGAAAGTCTGTGATCTAGCTGTCATGAGGAATGTTCCGCCTCTCTGCAGAGTCTCGGATACGCTTCTACCGTCGAGCTGCTTGATCTCTCCCTTCCAAAGGCCGTGATAACCTCTCGTTACGCCGTACATCTCAAAGCCTGCATTTATTCCGGCTCTGACGACTGCTCTGATAGCCGCATTCATGCCGGGCGCGTCTCCGCCGCTCGTAAGAACGCCAACACGCTTTACGGGTTCAACCGTGTTCTTATCCACCGTATCGTAATCCAAAGCCTTAAGGCTCTTTATCTCCGGGAGGTTGCTCTCATCGTAAAGAAGTCTGCCCATAATAATTCCTCCGAACCATCAAAAAGATTTTCGGTACTAATTATATAATAAAAAGCGCCTTCTATCACTATAGCCACGAAATCTGATCCGTTCAGGCTATTATGGGATCATCAGCGGTCTGAACCGTATCTGCTCTTAAACAATGCCTTGTCTTCATACATCGCTTTGTCAGCGCGGTTGAAAACATCATCGATCGTAGTATCATCTGCCGTTTTCTCGGCAATTCCCACTGCTGCGGAATAACGGAACCAGGGCTCCTTGTCCGTCTGAGCGTAATAGTGTGCAAAATTCTCTTTCAGCTTCTCTGTCAGATCAAAGCGTTCCTTGTAGTCTTCGCCTTTGAGGATGATAACGAACTCATCGCCACCGATCCTGTACAACTGCGAGCGTGCGAACACCTCAGTGATCACGCCGCAGCAGCCGATCAGATACATATCACCCGCCTCATGTCCGCACTTATCATTTACATGCTTGAGATTATTGACATCCACCATCACTATGGCAAACTCTTCGCCTTCCCTCGCGATGCGGTATCTCATCTCATCAGACTTTTTATTAAACGCAGCTTTATTTCCAGCTCCGGTCAGAGCATCCCTGAAGCTCTCATCGTTCAGTTTGTCGATCTTCTGATCCTTGTGCTTAATGTCATTCTCAACTTTTTCCTTCTCCTTCAGATAATCGACAATGCTCATCTGCATAGACTTGATTCCCTTATAGATCTCGGAGATCTCATCGTTGCTCTTTATATCAAGATCAATGACACCGGCCGTATCGTAATCCTTAGGATTTGCGGGATTGAATCTCTTCATCTCCTCCGTCATGGCCTTGATAGGCTGCGCGACAGCCTTGTTGATAAAGAACATTGCTCCGAGAAGCACTATTACGATAAAGCCCAATGCTCCTGCCAGGATGCTTGCAAAGAATGACGCTCTTTCTGTCATGACTTCATCCATGCTGTAATCACAGCCTACTATGCAGACACAATTGCCATGAGAGTCATAAACCGGTTTAAAGTCGGAACAAAGCCATCCCCAGTCCCCGTTTGAGATCGTAGGCTGCGGGAGCGCCGTCAGATCGAACCCGCGGAGTTCCTCTTCACGCTCTTCATAGTAACCGGTCTCATAGAGCGGCGTAGTATCGTCATCAACAAGATACATGTCGGATAAAGCATCAGCATCACCATGAGCTACAACGTATAGGTACTCGATCTCCTCCATGTTGACAAGATAATCACTGATCTGTGTCCTTATCTTGATATAGCCGTCCCAAAGCCCATTCTCTTTAAGATACGCTTCAATAAGCTCTTCATTCTCTTCTTCCTCAGCCTTCTTCCTTAGAGTCTGGTACTCATCTGAGGCTACGGATTCCTTGAGGGCTGCAAGATAATCACCGTCGACCATTGAAGCGAAATTACGGGCATTATCGGAAGTGCACTGTCTGTAGAACGAATCAATCCTGTTAACGCTTGTGACAAATGCGATGGCCGCGATACCCAGAGCCACTACCAAAACGGTAACAGCAGCGAAGATATACATCTTTAATCTTATGGAAAATATCTTCTTTCCGGACTGCATACGGCGCTCCTTATTGCCGGATCAGTCATCAAGTCTTATTGCATCCAAAACCTCAGTTATGTTGTCATGGAAAACAAGATGCGCATTTCTGTCGGCAAAAGTCTTGTCCCTGTTGATGATCACCAGATACTTCCCGCTGAAATCATAAGCCAGTGACGCAGCCGGCTGTACTGCCAGAGAGGTTCCTCCAATAATAAGACAGTCCGCTCTGAATACCAGTCTCTTTGATTCTATCCACGCAGTCTGGGGAAGTCCTTCTCCGTAGAGCGTTACATCGGGTCTTACCATTCCGCCGCACTTGGGACACTTCGGGATAGGACCTTCCGATTTGAATATGAAATCAAAGGGATATTTCTCATGACACTTCATGCAGTAATTGCGGTATGTGGTACCATGAACCTCCTGGACATTTTTACTTCCGGCCCTCTGATGAAGGCCGTCGATATTCTGGGTGATTATTCCGTCAAGTTTGCCTGCCTTTTCCATCTCGGCGAGCTTATAGTGAGCCCTGTTGGGTTCAATTCCTGCCGTGTTCAGCTTCTGTCTGTAGAACTCAAAAAAAACATCCGGATGATCGACAAGACAGTCTATGCTAAGAAGGTATTCGGGACTGTATCTGTCAAACTTTACATCGTGCTGGTTATAAAGACCATCCTTGCTCCTGAAGTCGGGAATACCGCTTTCTGTCGATACGCCGGCTCCTCCGAAGAAGACAATATGATTGCACTCTTTGATTATCCTGTTAAGTTCAGCCACTTTCTGTTCGTCCATAGTGTTACCTCCTCTACATGATCTCAATATTATCTTCACCGACAAGTTCGGCCAGTTTATTGATTACCGACTGGTCAGGCATTACACGGCAGATGTCATCAAGTCTTGTTACGCTCTGATCCGAATCGAAAACTATCTCTACAGCCATATTACCATGAAAATATGCAAGGAAATTCAGAAGTCTTGAAAAGCCCTGCGAATCCGGCTTACCCTTATAGCGGATCCTCATTACGGGTTCTTTGCCGCCTTCACCGGTCTGATCTGACGTTTGCGATGTTTTACCGGGGTTTGCCGCACTTTGCTGAACAGTGCTTTGGCGGACATCTTTATCTTCAGCCGCCGGCTTTGCTGCAGCAAATCCGGTCTGTCTTAAGACCTGGGAACCGCCTCTCTCGCTTAAAGCGGTACGGTAGGCTCTGTCATTTCTTATCGTCGGAATAAGCGCAGGATCGTCTGTCAGCTCAAAACAGCTGTCAATGAACATGGAAAGCTCACCGCCCTCCCTCATCTGCCTTCTTCCGATGAAGAGATACGGCTTGTTCTTCTCGATCATCCTGTTGTATGTATCAAAATTCCTTCCGAAAAGCAGGACTTCAAAGGTTCCGCTCAAATCTTCGCAGCTTATTGTGCTCATCATAGTCTTTTTCTTCGTATAACCGGTCTTCTTCTCGGTAACCATTCCGCACATCGCGACCTGTTTATTGTCATCTAACGCGTCACTCCCCGAAAGGGCAATTATGTCAGCTGCTTCAGACATATCAAATGTCGCGATCTCGGATATTATCTTCGTGAAAGATGCCAGCGGATTACCTGAAAGATATATCCCGACCATCTCCTTCTCATATCCGAGTTTCTGGGACTCAGGATATTCGGCAATATCAGGGATAAAGACAGATGAACCCGCATCAACAGCGTCGCCGAAATCAAAAAGCGATAACTGTCCTTCGATATTGCGGCTTTCCTCATGCGCGATCCTGTCAAGTTCCGTCTGGACACAGGCAGCCATACTGCTTCTTGTCAGTCCGAAGGAATCCATGCAGGAAGCAAGGATCAGGGCTTCTGCCACATTCTTCTTTACACCGATCTTGGCAGCCCTTACCACAAAATCCTCAAATGATCTGTAATCACCATTCTTCTCTCTGTCATTCAGGATATCAAGAACACTTCCTTCTCCGACATTCTTGATCACCGACAGTCCTATCCTTATCTTTCGGTCGCCTTCAGTAGTGAAACGCTCACGGCTCCTGTTGATATCAGGAGGAAGAACCTCAATTCCCATAGCGGGACAGCATGAGATGTAATAAGATGCCTTGCCCAGGTCATTACGGAATGAATTCAGGGTTGCCGCCATGAATTCAGTCGGATAATAGTACTTGAAATAAGCTGTCCAGTATCCTACGACCGCATAGCAGGCGGCATGTGACTTATTAAACGCATAACCTGCAAAACCCGACACATCATCAAATATCTTAGCCGCAGTCTTCTCAGGAACACCGCGCTTGATACAGCCGTCGATCTGACGTCCCTTGTCATCCGTTCCGCCGTACATGAACAGGTTCCTGTAATTCTCCATTATCGACTTTTTCTTTTTGCTCATGGCGCGTCTGATGTTATCGGACTGTCCCATGGAAAAGCCTGCAAGATCTCTTACGATCTGCATAACCTGTTCCTGATATATCGCGCATCCGTAGGTTACATTGAGAATAGGCTCAAGGAGCGGATGATCATATGTGATATGTGAAGGATTCTTCTTGCAGTCGACATACTTTGGTATCTGGTCCATAGGTCCCGGTCTGTAAAGCGAAATACCGGCGATGATATCTTCAAGACTGCCCGGTTCCAGCTGCTTCATGAAGGATGTCATTCCGCGGCTTTCAAGCTGGAATATACCGACCGTATCTCCGCGTCCAATCATCTTAAAAACTTCGGGATCATCTAACGGGATCCTGTCCAGATCGATATCCCTGCCATAGTTGTTCCTGACCAGTTCCTTAACGTCCTGCAAAACAGTAAGCGTTCTAAGGCCCAAAAAGTCAAACTTGAGAAGACCAATGCTCTCCACATCACTCTTCGCAAACTGTACCGCAACAGTATCATCATTAACTGCCAGCGGCGCAATATCGGTAATATCCCTACCCGAAATGATTATTCCCGCAGCATGGGTTCCGGCATTGCGCGGAAGCCCCTCAACACGCATTGCCATATCAATGACTTTATGAGCATCCGGATCGGTGTCATAAACTTCCTTGAATTCGGTGCTTATCTCAAGAGCCTGCTTCAGTGTCATGCCGACAGAGAACGGTATCATCTTTGTCAGCTTGTTGCTCTGTGCGACAGGCATGTTAAGAACCCTT
>CACYRM010000021.1 GCA_902776845.1 Oscillospiraceae bacterium | reverse complement strand
AGAACTGGACCGTTCTTACCGTAATGTTCCGTTAGGAGACAAGAATGTGATATTAGATGCAAGACCGCAGATGAAAACAATTACATTGGATGAAAGCGGCAGACCGGTTTTATTCATGACTTGAGAATATGATGAAGACTGCTATGATTGTGAATATGATTATGAGGATGACGGCCGGTCTGAACAGACCAAAGCAGCTGCAAATCCCGGACAAAAACAGGAGTGATATTTTATGATCCGTTATATAGAAGATCCTGAAGAACGCAAGCGTATCTCACGTGAGATACTTGAATCATTGACCGAATGGTTCGAGATAGAAGAGAACAGGGAAAGATATATCAGAGAGTCCGCCGGCCAGCCGTTCTGGGCCGCGTTCGAAGAAGAAAAGCCGGCAGGCTTTCTGTGTCTTAAGGAGACCGGTAAAGAGACGATGGAACTTGCCGTTATGGGTGTCCGCAAAGATCAGCACAGGAACGGCATCGGAAGAAAACTTTTCGCTGCAGCAAAAGAGTATGCGACCTTAAAGGGTTATTCTTTTATTCAGGTCAAGACTGTAAGGTCCGGTATGTATGAGGACTATGACAGGACCAATGAGTTTTATAAGAGCGTCGGATTCAAGGAACTTGAGGTGCTCGAAGATTTCTGGGACGAGGCAAATCCGTGCCAGATCTATGTTATGAGCCTTAAAAGCGCCACAGGCGTTATAAACACCCGTCACAGTTACAGGGGGAAGTATTCTTCAGATCCCGTACCGGAAAGCGATCTCAGGATAATTGCAGCGGCAGGATTAAACGCTCCGTCAGGCTGCAATAAGCAGACAACGGATCTTGTCGTAGTTAACGATAAGGCTGTTCTGGATAAGATAAAGGGACTTATAGACCCTCCGGTTGCCGCCACCGCGCCTGCCATGATAGTTGTTCTTTCCAGAAGGATCAATGCTTACCGTGATAAGTGCTTTGCCACGCAGGATTATTCTGCTGCTATCGAGAATATGCTCCTTGCAATTGTGGAACTCGGTTATCAGAGCTGCTGGTACGAAGGCCATATAACAGATGATGACCGGATCTGCGATAAGATCGCTGAAGTGCTCGGCGTACCCGGAGAATACGGTGTTGTATGCATTCTTCCCGTGGGCAAAGCATTGGATGAAATAATGCTGCCTGTTAAGAAAGCTTTTGAAGAACGTGTCAGCTTCAACCGTTTCGGAGACAAATGATATAATTCAGCCATGGAGATTTTAAGAGCGGAAGAAGAATGGCAGAGGGCCGGTGCGTATTCAGTCCGTATAGAAGGAATGAACCGCCGGTATCACATTTCACTCAGAGAGGAATTCGATGAGCACGATTGCGAAGGGACCAGATACATTGTCCTTCTGGATGACGGCTATCCGGTCGCAACCTGCCGCTTTTACGAAGCCGGAGACGGGCTGGTCGATCTCGGCCGCGTAGTGGTCCTGCCGGAATACAGAGGGAAAGGTCTTGGAGTCCTGACCGTAAGCGAAGCGGAAAAATGGATAAGGGAACTGGGTTACAGAGAAATAAAGATCGAGAGCAGGCTGGAAGCTATCGGCTTTTATGAGAAACTCGGATATGCGCATGTTGATGATACCGTGATCAGGAGCGGGAACTTCGATTGTGTGAAGATGAATAAGATACTGTAACGGGATCAGGGCCATGTATAAGATATATATCGTTGAAGATGATAAAGGCATAGCGGAAGGCATTAAAGGATGTCTTTCGGCATGGGAGATGGATGTCAGCATTGTCTCGGATTTCCGCAATGTTCTGGGGGAGATCGGAGAACTGGAGCCCCACCTGATAATCATGGATATAACCCTGCCTTATATGGGCGGGTATTACTGGTGTCAGGAGATTAGAAAGACAAGCAATGTGCCGATCATCTTCATATCATCGGCGACAGACAACATGAATATTGTCATGGCCATGAACATGGGCGCCGACGATTATATTCCTAAGCCATTTGACCAGAGTGTTCTCATTGCCAAGGTTCAGGCTCTTCTCCGGAGAACTTATTCATTCAGTCAGGGGTCGAATACATTACAGGCAAAGGGCGCAGTCCTCAACACCAATGACAACACATTATCCTATAACGGGAGCAGGATAGAACTTGCCCGCAACGAATACAGGATCCTGCTTACGCTGATGCAGAACAAGAACAAGGTCGTAAGCCGTGAGAAGCTGATGGAGGCTCTGTGGGAGAGTGATTGTTATGTCGATGAGAACACGCTGACGGTCAATGTCGGAAGACTCCGCAAGACTCTGGAGGGAATAGGACTTAAGGATCTTATCAAGACCAGGTTCGGAATGGGGTATATTCTGGAGGATCAATGCTGAAGGATTATCTCAGATCACGCATAAAGGTGATCATAATGCTGGCCGTGGTGGAAGGGATCTTCGCATCGTCCTATCTGCTCTTCGATATGCCCGCTGTAACAGTGTTATATCCTTTATTTCTAAGCATTGCAGTTGTTTTGGTTGCCGGCGTGATCGATCTTATCCTTTTCGCAAATAAGCATAAAAAGCTTCTTCAAATGGATATTCCTTCTTCCTCGGACCCGATCGAAAAGGATTATCAGGAGATTATAAACAAACTGAAGGAGGAACAGCAATTCTCGCATCAGAAGGCAACGTCCGACTATAACAATATGGTCGAATATTACACTGTCTGGGCTCATCAGATAAAGACTCCGATAGCTTCAATGAGGCTGCAGATACAGTCTGAGGATTCTGATCTTTCCAGAAGGCTTGATGCCGATCTCAACAGGATCGAAGCTTACGTTGAGATGGTTCTTACATTCCTGAGACTTGATTCCGACAGCACTGATTATGTGATTAAAGAGATCAGTCTGGATGATGTGATCAGACCCGTGATAAGAAAGTTCGCAAGGGATTTTATATCCAAAAAGCTCTCCATGGACTTTAAGCCTTCCGGGATAAAAGTGTTGTCTGATGAGAAATGGTTATCCTTTGTGATAGAGCAGGTTCTGTCCAACAGCGTAAAGTATACAAACAGCGGCGGCATTAATATCTATATGGCAGAGCCGGAAGTGCTCTGCATTGAAGATACCGGAATAGGCATAACCGCTGAAGACCTTCCGAGAATATTCGAGAATGGCTATACGGGTTATAACGGACGCGAGGACAAGCGCGCAAGCGGTATCGGACTTTACCTTTGCAAGAGGATCTGTGATAACTTAGGTCACAGGATCAAAGCGGAATCAACACCCAGCGAAGGAACAAGGATACTTCTGGATTTCCACAAAGAAAAGATAGGCGTAGAATAAGCCGGCCCGGGCAGGATGCCGGTGTAAATGAAGATGTGACAAATATGTTAGATTTGCGTAAGCAGATGCTAAGGAATGGACAGGCATGAAATCTTATACTGTTGCCATCAAAACCAGGGAAAGGAAATATCAGTATGAGTCTGCTTGAAGCAAAGAATATCAAAAAGATATATAAGACAAGGTTCGGAGGCGCTTCTGTTGAAGCGCTGAAGAATGTAAGCTTTACCGTTGAGAAGGGTGAGTATGTTGCGATCATGGGAGAGTCAGGATCGGGCAAGACAACACTTCTCAATATACTTGCCGCATTGGATAAAGCAACGGAAGGAACTGTCATTCTTGACGGAATGGATCTTTCCAAAGTAAAGGATAAGGATGTTGCCGGATTCAGAAGAGATAATCTCGGTTATGTATTTCAGGATTTTAATCTCCTTGATACTTTTTCTCTCGAAGATAATATCTATCTTCCGCTTGTTCTTGCCGGTAAAAAGTATCCTGAAATGAAAGACAGGCTGGATAAGATATCCGGAACTCTGGGCATATCGGAGATCCTGAAAAAATATCCTTATGAAGTATCCGGCGGTCAGAAACAGAGAGCCGCAGTCGCGAGAGCCCTGATCACAGAACCCCGCATCATCCTTGCTGATGAGCCTACCGGAGCGCTTGATTCAAAATCCTCGGATGAGCTGCTTTCGCTTTTTAAGAAAGTAAACCAGACGGGACAGACGATCCTGATGGTAACCCACTCGACAAAGGCTGCTTCAAATGCGTCGCGCGTTCTTTTTATCAAGGACGGTGTCATCTTTCATCAGATATATAAAGGAAGCAATACTGACCGCCAGATGTATCAGATGATCAGTGATACGCTGAACCTTCTCGCAGGGGGAGGTGAAAGATAATGAAAGCCGGTTTTTATCCGAAGATGGCCGTCAGCGGAATGCGGAAGAACGGCCGGTTATATGTGCCGTATCTGATCACATGTATTCTGATGGTATCGATATTTTATATCTTTCATTTTCTGGGTTTTTCCGGAGTAATGAACGGAATGGCCGGCGGAGGGACCGCTACCCAGATGGTAGGCATGGGAACATACATCATGGCGGTCTTTGCAACGATCTTTCTGTTCTATACACAGTCAACGCTTATCAAAGGACGCAAGAAGGAATTCGGTCTATACAGCATCCTGGGAATGAACAAAAGAAATATCGGCAGGATCATTCTCTGGGAAACATTCATTATATGGATGGTTGCAGTTTCATTAGGTCTCCTCTCGGGTATCGGTCTTTCAAAACTTGCCGAGCTCGGGTTTACAAAGCTTATCGCCGTGCCTACCAGATATTCATTCTCGGTATCAGGAAGTTCTGTTGTGACGACAGTAATCCTTTTTGCAGTTATCTTCTTCATGATCTATCTCAACACAGTAAGGCAGATCAGGTTTGCGGATCCGGCCCAGCTTATCAGTGCAGGAAAGTCAGGAGAGAAGCCTCCGAAGGCCAATTGGGCTATAGGTATACTGGGTCTTGTTTTCCTCGGAAGCGGTTATATCCTTGCGCTTAAGATAAAACAGCCTATCTCAGCACTGGTGTGGTTTTTTATTGCGGTTATCCTTATTATCATCGGAACTTATCTGCTGCTTATATCAGGATCTGTCATCATGTGCAGGCTCCTTCAAAAGAATAAGAGCTATTACTACAGGACAAATCATTTTGTATCAGTATCTTCAATGGCGTACAGGATGAAGCGCAACGGCGCGGGGCTTGCCTCAATCTGCATTCTTCTTACCATGATCCTTGTCATGCTCTCGTCCACATCAGCTCTTTACACCGGCGAGGAACAATGTCTTGATGCCCGCTATCCCAATGAGATCGGCGCATTTGCCTGCAAGTATGGTTACGATGAGACGCTTCCTTCGCAGGGCGAAAAGCTGGATGAGATCCTGAAGACCGCGGCTGAAGCCAAAGGTGCCGAAGTGAAAAACAATTATACCTATTCTGTGTATTCTATCAGCGGTTATTTTGAGAACAGCAGGCTTGAGGTAAACCTGAATTCGCTGACTGACATGGCTTTTATCGACTATGATAAAGTCGCCCAGATAATGTTTATTGACGATGACGAATACAACAGAGTCTTTGGTCATGATGTTAATGTGAATCCGGGAGAGGCTATAGTCGGCACCGCGAAAAGGGTCGATATAGGAGACACCATCACTGTCGGAGATGTTGTTTTCGAGGTCACGGAAAGATTCGATGACAAAGTTGCCGAGATAGATCCTATGGCAACAGGTGCCGCTTCGCCTACTATCTATCTGATAGTTGATGACGTTGAAGCCACGGCTCGGGAGTATATCAGGTATTCGGATTATAACGGTGAACCGATGCTTGCGTGGTTCTGGTACAGCAGGTTCGACACCGGACTCGATGAGGAAGGGCAGATTGCGCTTGCCGAAGAATTGTCCGGGAAGATCAAAGAGGAACTGAACGGAAAAGGGTTCTCAAATTACTATTGCGAGAGTCATGAAGCTGAGCGCGGAGATTTCGTCAGCACATTCGGAGGACTGTTCTTCCTTGGTATCCTGCTCAGCATCATATTCCTGGTATCCTGTGTGCTGATCATATACTATAAGCAGATTTCTGAAGGCTTTGAGGATCAGGCGCGGTTCACGATAATGAAGAAAGTCGGAATGAACAGCGAAGAGATAAAGAAGAGCGTTAATTCCCAGATGCTTCTGGTCTTTATGTTTCCTGTCATCTTTGCCTGTATCCATCTTGCAGTTGTTCTTCCGATAGTTGATAAACTCCTGATGCTATTCGGTCTGTTTAATATGCCGCTTCTGATCGCCTGTGCTCTGGTCTGCGTTTTGATATGCGGTCTGTTTTATGCGGCGATATACAAAGTAACATCTGTTGCGTATTTAAAGATAGTCTCTTCTGCGGAATAGAACTGAAATTAAACAAGGGGTTGTCTCAAATCCAGAGGCAACCCCGTTACTTATGCGGTTGATGACGGATTAAGTTTCCCTGCCTTCCTCATCAAGCAATCCGTCACGCAATGCTCCGTAATAGCCTGCCATTACATGGTTGTAATAACCGTCCGGAGAAGTGAATACCGTGCCGAAATCAAACGTGAAGAGCAATACTTTTCCGTACTTGTTGTCGTATGTATACCATCCGCCTGACGGCTTGAAGAACTCTTCTCCGCCCGGGCCGTAATCATCATAAGTGTTGTAGATATTCCAGATATCATATTCAGTGTGCGGTTTGTCCGTCGCATTGAGCGAACCGAAGGTATAACCGTATGCACACTTGTCAGCATCCTGAAAACATGCTGTCAGCAATTGCACAGGGGCACCGCCTAAGCTGTGACCGGTGAACAGGAATTTAACCTCTGATGCGAAAGTGTCTGCATAATTGTTTACGTAGTCAATAAGGGCATTTTTGATCTGGTTTGCAAAATTCGCATAGCCCAGATAAGTATCATAGCCTTCCCAGGTCTCGGCTGCCAAAGACAGACTTCCGACAAAATCAAAGAAAACAGCATCCTGCCAGCCCTCTGTTCCTCTGCATACGACGACGATCACTTCGAAATCATGACCGTCAGATGCTGTCATGGTCTGATGGCCGATGGCGAATGCCGTGGACAGATCCCAGTCTGCTCCGTCTGTTTCGACAGTAGCTTTTTTGCCGCTGTATTTGTTGTAACTGTATAGCCAGATATCCTCAAGTCCAAGATCATCCATGGCATCCGCGATAAACTCGCCATACCCGAGCCTTCCGCTCCTGTCATTTGAAGCTGCGCATAAGGCTGCAGATGCCTTTGCAAGATCAAGACTGAATTCGTCAGGGTCCTTCTCGAAAAGCTCACTGCCCCAATATACTTCGGCCACCCCGGTGTCATAATTCTTGTTATATCTGATGGTTACAACGTTGCGGCTTTTAACAGGATCGGAAGAATCCGGCATTTTGCATCCGGATAATGCCGCTATAACAGATAAAATAAGGAGCAGAGCTGTTATTCTCTTGAATTTCATGATGATTCCCTCGGGTTTTGATACAGATATTTTAGCATCATACGTCCGGGTTTTGTCTTTGGGAAAAAGAAATGCATGAAGTGACCGTTTTAGGGATTTCCGAATCAATCCTATCTTGAAACATGCGGGTAATATTTTTATTATAAGAAAAAACAGAAAAGTCGCAGGTGACCTGATATGACAAAGCGTTTCCGTGAATGGTTCAGTATAAGACTTGCAAAGAATCCGGGACAGATCGTCCTGTTGTCGATCCTGTTTTTTAATGTGATATTTCTGCTGCTGTCAGCCTTTATTATAAGCCGGATGTCCCTGACCGGGACGGAGCATCTGGGATTCCTGCAGTCTGCTTACTATACGATCAACATGATCCTTGATGCGGGCGGCATATCCTATGTTGTTGAGGATATAGGTCCTCAGAATGCGGCAATAGCGATCGTATGCATTATCATTATCCTTATCGGAATGATCTCATTCACCGGCGCGGTCATCGGTTACATTACCAACTATATCTCAAGCTTTATCGAAGCTTCAAATGCAGGTGATCACAGGCTTCAGATCTCTAAACATTTCGTCATCCTCAACTGGAATTCCAGGGCATTGGAGATCATCAATGATATGCTGTACAGCGGATCCTGCAATAAAGTCGTTGTTCTTGTGAGTTCAGGCAAAGAGGAGATAGAAAAACAGATCGATGAACGTATTCATGAGACAGTCAAACGTGAGAATATCAGAGTCAAGGAAGAATGCGCGGACAGGTCTTATCTTGCCCGCAAATGGTATTATCATAAAAACAAATTCTCCAGCAATCTTACTGTTATCGTAAGGGAGGGAGACGTCTTCTCATCCAAACAGCTTTTCGATATCTCCTTACAGAACGCGTCAGCAGTCGTGATACTCGGCGAAGAGATAAACAACGCGGTATGCAAGTATCAGCTTAATGAGCGGATCGAGAAGATCGGGAACGGAAATGCCCTGACGATCAAGACTCTGATGCAGGTTTCCGATATTACTTCAGCAGCTTTTTCCGAAGACAATCAGAGGATAATTGTTGAGATCACGGACGACTGGACATGGGATCTTGTCCAGAAGATAATCAGGAGCAAACAGGTTGACGGCAAGTGCAATATCGTGCCTATAAGGGTCAACCAGATCCTCGGTGAACTTATGGCACAGTTTTCTCTGATGCCGGAACTGAATACTGTATATAACGAGCTGCTTTCCAACAAGGGAGCCACGTTCTTTACCTCCGAGAGTGAAAACGGTGACGAGACCGCATTCATCAGGGATACTCTTTCCCAAAATGCTCATGCAATACCATTGACGATCAGGCAGAACAATAAAAAGAACTACTGCTATTTTATGTCATTCGATGAGAAGGATATTCTGAGGAAGGAAAGGAAAGAACTTCCCGGTATTCCGATAAGCATCAATAAGGATTTCTGGCTGGAGAAAAAGAAGATCCTTATCCTAGGACATAACAGCAAGTGCGTGGATATAATGAATGGTTTCTCATCCTTTATCTCGGAGTGGGGATATAAGGATTCGGATGAGAGTCTTCTCAGCATTGTTGTGATAGATGATGAGAAGAGTCTCGAGAAGATGAATTATTATAAGGATTACCCGTTCGTTATAAAAACAGTGGCAGCCGAACTTTTCGAAAAAGATCTTATCTGTGATTCAATAAACGAATTCCTCAGGATGAATGAAGAAGACGTAAGCGTTCTTATCCTTTCGGATGACCTTGTTTCCGAGGACGAGATCGATGCCGGAATGCTGACAAATCTTGTATATGTCCAGGATATCATCAACGACAAGGTCGAGGCTGATCCGGACTTCGATGCGGGCAGTATTGATGTTATCGCCGAGATAAATGATCCAAAACATCATGATGTTGTAAGCAGTTACAGCGTTAAAAATGTCGTTATCAGTAACAGATACATAAGCAAGATGATAACCCAGATAGGCGAGAAGGATGCGATCTTCGATTTCTTCCAGGATATCCTCATATATGATACTGATGCTGAAGACGGATTTGAGAGCAAGGAAGTATATATCAAGAAAGCAAAGGATTTCTTCGGAACGCTTCCGCCTGAATGTACTGCCGAACAGCTGATAAGAGGAGTCTTCGATTCGTCATATGATCCGGACATCCCGCCCGAAAAGCAGAATATTTCCATTGTTCTCGGTTATGTTAAGCAGAATGAGAAGATCATTCTGTTCGGAGGTGACCAGTCTAAGATCAATGTAAAACTCGGACCTAAGGACAAGATAATCGTTTTCAGTAATCACTGATAAGCAATATTTTTATCAGTCTGTTATAATAGCCAAAGATTTTTGTCATTTGGGTAGGGGTATCTTATGGCTTTGTTCGGTTTTACCAAGAGATTGACTCTTGGAATGAAGATAATCTATTCGATCGTCGCTATAGGTATAATTGCGGCAGCCGTTGCGGGAATAGTAATGTACCGCAGTGATATTAATGCCAAGACAATGAGGATCGTCCGGGCTGAAGGAACTGTCAGGCTCGAGCAGACTGAAGGAGCGACAAAGAACGTTACCAAGAAGACCAGGTTCCAGTCAGGTGACTCCGTTCTTACAGGTATCGACGGATCTGCTGTTATTGAGATGGATGATTCGAAGAAAGCTACTTTCCAGTCTGAGAGCAGAGCCGAGTTTATTAAGAAAAACAATCAATACGAGATCAGATTAACCAAGGGCGGCCTGTTTTTTGAATTAAGTGAGAAGCTCAATGAAGGGGAGACCTTTGAGATCAAGACGAACCTGATAACCGCCGGTATAAAAGGTACTTCCGGCTTCATTTCCTATGACGGAGATGGAGGGGAATCACTGATCGTAACGGACGGGAACGTAATAGTTACCGCAACAAATCCCGATACAGGCGAGAAAAAGTATGCTGAGATCCACGGCGGACAGAAGGTTACGGCAAATGTTTTTCCCGGCAAAGCAGATGACAGCGTTGAACTGATCATTGAAGATGTCACAGAGAAGGATCTTCCTGATTTTGTGCTTCTGACGATCGCCGATGACAATAAGCTTTTAGACAGGGTTTGCGAGAGCAACGGGTGGAGCAGAAATACCATACTGGTCCTTGTTGACAACATGATAAAAGCAAGCGCTAACGCTGATAATGCTGCAGGGACTTCCAATCCGTCAGATGAGAGCGCCGCAGCTGCCACTCCTACACCAAAGGCAGCTGAACAGGGAACAGATACAACTGACGAGACAACGGAACCCCGCGAGACGTCCTCGATTGAGGATTCAGGAAATTCTGACCGTGATAATTCCGCTACGGCTACTCCGAAGCCAAGTGTTACGAATACTCCGACACCGACCAAAAAGCCGACGTCCACGCCCAAGCCGGTCGTTACGGCTACATCGACGCCGAAACCTACGGCAACACCCGTACCTACAGCCACATCTACTCCCACACCTACTCCGGAGCCTACGGCTACATCTACACCTACTCCTGAACCGACAGAGCCGGAGCCTACGGATCCCGAGCCTGTCCTTGTCGGGTTTAACGTTACATTGGAAGTTGTATCTTTGGAAGACGACGGCACTGAAACTACCGATGTGATCTCAATCTATGATGTTCCCGCCGACGGTGACTCTCCGAGCATCAGTTATCTTAACGATTCTTTGAAAGGCTATATATCTTATACAATCCTGAGTTATGATCCTATCTACAGATGATCTTTGTACCGCAAACTGATATTTCAGAACTCCTCTTTGAACAGGGGAGTTCTTTTTTATTAAATTACCGCTGTTTTGATATAATATAATATGCTGAGTATCATCGGTGAAAGAATGCCTGTTTGGGATTTCCGCAGCCGACGCTTTCAGTGATGAAGCTGGTTGGACCGGAGGAATAAGCAATGCTGAAGTTTTTGGGAAGAGGTTCCGCTTTTACTGATGAGCACAACAGTGCATACTTTATTGCAAATGATGAGCTTGTCCTGATCGATTGTCCGATGAGCGCATTCTCGAGACTGAACGATAAGAACCTCGCATTGTTTGACCATATCTATGTGCTTGTAACACACACTCACGGTGATCATGTAGGCGGTATCGGTATGCTGATCGATCTGCTGCAGTTCTCGGTAAAGACCCCGATAACAGTTGTTGCTCCGTCTAAAGAAGTTGAAGCGGATATGTTCTATCTGCTTACGAGGATCGAAGGCTGCAACAGCTCGTGGTATGAACTGATCAGCGTTGAGGATCTTGATAAGGAATGGTTTGTATGTTCTATACCTACGGTACATACTGAAGAGCTTGCGGGAAAATGCTTCGGATACTGCCTTAATATCGAAGGAAACAGGACGGTCTATACTGGTGATACAAATACTGTCATTCCTTTTGAAAAGTATCTTGAGAGAGGAACATACCTTTACACCGAGATATCCGCATATAAATCTTCTGTTCATCTTTACTGCAGTGATATGGTCCCGAAAATCAAGGAGTATGTCTCCAACGGTATTAAAGTTTTTCTCATGCATATGGATGATGAGAAGAGGATAGCCCAGGTCATGAAGGATACCGGTGCCGAGTTTGCGCCTCTTGAACAGAGCGGTGCCACTTTGGAAGATAACGGAAGGATGCTGAGAGGCGTTTTCGAGATCACAGACAGTCTTTACAAGGATATGTGTATGAATAACAGCAGGGATCATGCCCTGTTGTTCACATATATCACAGACCTCGGAAAGACTATCGTGGATGCCGACAGGGCCAGCTTCTGGAGATGGGATAAGAGAAACGGAAAGATATGGACCATGTCCGCGACAGGTGTCGACAGGATCGTTATTCCCGACAACACGGGTCTTGTAGGAAAAGCATTGAGGTTAAAGAAGACGGTTATCACGAATGATCCTTATTCCGATCCGGACTTCAACAAGGAGATCGATCTGGAGACCGGTTATACGACCAAGTCTGTTCTTGTTCTTCCGGTTGCCGATATCAACGGGGATTTCATCGGCGCTTTGCAGCTGATCAATAAGAACGATAATATCGGTTTTGACGATGAGACAGATCCTAAAAAACTTTCACTTGCCGCACTGGTCTGCGGTATTGCTCTGGAATCAGAGACATTCCTTGAGGAATCCCACCACGACAGGCTTACGGGTCTGAGGAACAGAATGGGCTTTTATTTTGACTTCGCCGGAAAGCACAGGGATTACCTTATCCCTGATTCCGGCAAAACGATGTCAGTCTTTATAAGCGATATAGATAAGTTTAAGAGCGTTAATGATACATATGGCCATAATGCCGGAGATGACGTGCTCCGCTTTACGGCTGGGCTTCTCGAATCATTTTGCGGAGAGAATGAGAGCGTATACAGATGGGGCGGAGAAGAGTTCGTCATGGTCATGCGCGATACTGATCTGGATGGCGCCGTACGGAAAGCCGAGGAGATAAGGCTCAAGCTCATGAATTCGGTTATTGAGGCAGACGGCAACATTATCAGTTGTACCATGAGCTTCGGATGCGCTCTCTTTGATCCTTCAAAGACTATAGAGGAAAACATAAGCTGTGCTGATGAGAAACTCTATACCGCGAAAGAGACGGGCCGTAACAGAGTCTGTTTTGAGTAATCCTAATTGTAAATTATAATTTATTATTGTATTATTTATACGACACTGAAACCTGTGTTTGATACACAGGTTTTTTAATAAGGGAATAAGGTTAATAAATTTAGGGGAGGTATTTATGAATTTCTGTGATAAGTGCGGCGCTATCATTGCATTCGCAAACGGATCCTGTCCCAGGTGCGGAGGACAGGGCGGCGGTTCCAAGGGCCCGGGTATGGCGGGGAATAATACTTTCGGCAGTAATCCTTATACCGGCAATCCTTATACAAATAATCCTACGGCCGCTAAGCCTCAGTCCGGTAACCTGGCACTGATCAAGAAACTTGAGCGTTATATGGAGCTTCTCAGCGAAAATGATGAGCTTAAGTCAATGATCAAACCGCAGAATAATTTCCCTACATCTCTGGATACAAGTTTCAAGAAGAGATCATTCATTAAATATTTCTGGCCTTTTCTTGTCGGAGGAGTAGTTGCTGCGTCTGTCATCTATCTGATCGTTGCGATAATTATTGTTGTTATGACTCCGAGCGCGGTGCGTGCCGCCCAGGGATATAACATGGGTGATGCTTTCGGAGGCTATGTCGTAGCACTGATCGTAGCAGCACTTATAATCTTTTTCGGTTTCAAGGTCGCAAAAAGAAAACAGGCTGATTTCAACAACAATGCCGAACTCATGAACAGGGAAATGACGGAAAGATATAACAAAGGCCTTGAAAACCAGAGGATGATCAATCTGTTCCAGTCAAATCTCACCGAGATGAAACAGTATGAGCAGCTTGTCCCCAAAGATTACCGTACATACGATAAGGTAAGTGCTATCGTTGAACTGCTGAAGGAAGATAAGGTTCAGAGCGTGGAAGACGCAATTATTCTGATCTGATCAGGAACGTCATGATATCTGATTACTGATTTGCTTAAAGCCCGGAATGTTTCCGGGCTTTTTCTTGTGCATATATATCGTGAAACTTAAGTGCCTTTGATACTGTAATGATGTAAAATCTGCTTTGTTCAGGAGAGGTAATAAATGCAGAAGATCATAAGTTTTATCAAGAATAACGCTGTCCTGGTTATATCCGGAATCCTTGCGGTCATTTCATGCTTTATCGTGATACCGGATAAGGAGTATCCCGGCTACATAAATCTCAGAGTGCTTGCGATCCTTTTCAGTCTGATGCTGATAGTTGCCGCATTGGGACACATCGGCACATTTGATGTCCTTACCGGCAAGCTTCTTTCCAGAGTCAGGACCTACAGAGGCATAAGCCTTCTTATGACGCTTCTGGCATTCTTTATGAGCATGTTCCTGACCAATGATGTCTCACTGGTTACATTGGTCCCTTTTGCAATTATGGTGCTCGCTCCGTTCGGTGAGAATAAGAAGCTCATGTTCACTCTGATACTTATGACGGTTGCCGCTAACCTGGGAAGTATGCTGACCCCGATCGGCAATCCTCAAAATCTTTATCTGTACGATAAATATCAGATCGCGCCCGGGGATTTTTTCCTGCTCATGCTTCCGTACGCGATATTATCTCTGGCGCTGATAATCGTGATGGCATTTATTCTTGTCAAAGGCAGAACAGAACTGAGTGATAAAGGAAAGCCGGAGATCCGCAAAGTGTCAGTCCCGCATCTTGTTTTCTATATTTCGCTCTTTATCCTGAATATCCTTACTGTAATGAATATCGTTGATTTCAGGATCTCCCTGGCGGTTACCGTTGTTGTGATGCTGATCATGGACCGGAAAGCATTTTTGAAAGTTGATTATAATCTCCTGCTGACATTTGTCTTTTTCTTCATCCTCATAGGAAATATAGGCCGCATTGACACGATAACGGGTGCTTTGTCAGGTCTGGTATCAGGTTACCCTGTGCCGGCTGCGATACTTTCCTCGCAGATAATCAGCAACGTTCCGGCAGCTATGCTTTTGTCGGCTTTTACAGATGACGGCAGATCTCTTGTTATCGGAACAAATCTGGGAGGACTGGGTACGATCATCGCAAGTATGGCCAGTCTCATCACATACAGATTCCATTCTTCGTTTGTTAAAGAACAGAAAGCAAAAGGTCATGAGGAAAAAGGAAACTATCTTTTGAACTTTTCTTTGATCAATGTATTAATGCTTGCGGTCCTTTTCGGAGCTTATTTATTGATCAGCAGATTTTACTCTTAGAAATCTGCGGCTATAATCACATTCATGTAACGCAACATTTTTTATGACACATCTGTATTAAAGGCATAAACCAGACAGATACGAACGGAGCAGTAAAATGAAAAAAATATCAATGAAGCTTATGACACTCGGACTTACGGCGGTAATATTAACCTGCGGACTTACGGCCTGCAAGGTCAATAAATCAGTTAATGTAAATGCCAATGTAAAAGTAAACGGTGAGGAAGTCTTCAGCACGCAGATCAGTACGGATTCCTGGGAAGTGCCCCAGATCAATAAGGTAAGTGTTGAACAGAAGAAGTATTTCGAAGAAGCGGCAGGTGAACTTGACGGTTACTTCTATGAGCCGGTCGCGCTTCTCGGAACCCAGACCGTCTCAGGAACGAATTACTGTTTCCTCTGCAGACCTTCTGTATCCGGGAACAATGCTGTTAACTCTCTGGTTCTTACTTATATCTATGTTGATCTTCAGGGCAAGGCATCTTTTCTGAAAGATGAGAGACTGGTTCTTCCGGGTACCGAAGCGGAGGATGCGGACGGTGCTCCTTTGCCGGGCGGGTGGAGCTATGAAGAATCCAACGAGGTTACTTCAGATATACGTAATATCTTATATTCAGCTAACGAAAAACTGCCGGATGTCACTTATGAAGCAATCGCATATGCCGGTTCGCAGGTAGTTGCCGGAATGAATCACGCGATACTCTGCAAGACTATGCCTTCCTCTTCGGGCAAGGTTACCAAGTCTTCTCTGGTTCTCGTATATGTCTATGAAGATCTGCAGGGCAACTGTGAGATCACTGATACTTCCGATATTAAATTAGGTGTCTGATAAAAAACGGGGTTATCCCGATGCTTTGAGATAACCCCGTATGGATAATCCTGTTGATAAGATCATTCAGCTATATATTCGCTGTAAGCCTTCTTTATGATATCCCAGTCAAGGTCGAATCTGGACATATGCTTTGTGAAAGCGGCATCAACGGCATCTTTGTCATGGGCAGCGATGGCATCTGCGATCGCCTTATGATCTGATACGAGCTTTACATCCTTGATCGTCTTAAGCGACAGGGATCTTACTCTGTCGAAATGCAGGCTCATGAGACCTACCATATAGAAGCACTGCATCTTGTTGCAGCTAACATATATCTTCTTGTGGAACTCATTGTCAAGATCAAGGAACTTGGGCGGATCATTCTCGATATAGAACTGCTGCAGTTTGATGTTGGCATAAAGGTCCTGGATGTCCTGTTCGGTAGCAACGTCACAGGCTTCCTTCAGGAGCGCTCCCTCTACGGCTATACGCAGGAAACGCGATTCCTTTATGAGTTCGTAATCGATAAGGGAAACACTGCATCCCTTCTGGGGAAGGATATTGACGATCTTGGATTTTGATAATTCCAAAAATGCTTCATGAACAGGCGTTCTTGAGATACCTAACTGCGTGGCGATCTCCTGTTCTCCGATAAGACTGCCGGGCTTGATCTCCATATTGATTATGTTGTCCTTTACAATACGGAAAGCATACTCGCGGTTAGGTTCGAATGTGTTTTTTGGTGTAATTATCATTCCGAAAATCCCCTTTATACTATCGAAATATATAAAGAAACTAACATAAAAAATAATTAATGTCTACAACTTGCATACTAATTTGCAACAGCTTTGTGAAGTGTATCACGAACAGCCCCGTTTCCTTTAAGCAGATTATCCAAATACTCTTCGATTACAGGTGTGAGACCGGTTTTATTTACGTCTGTACCGAAAACTGTTTCATTGGAAAGTATCCCTGATAACCTGCCTTTTACGCTGTCTTTCATTCCATAACAGATACCTTGTTCTTTAAGTTCATTCTGGAAGAAACCTGCCATGGGATCAGGACTTATTTCAAAGGATTCTCCCTTGTCATCAACTGCGAGAAGATAACGGAACCAGCCTGCGATCACGAGAGGTATTAGCTTAAGGTCAGAGAGCTTACCGGGAGCCTCATTGAGATAAGTGCTGAGAGTGATGCCGAATCTGATAGGAAGTTTTTGGCTTGTGTCTGTTGCGATCCTCTGGGGAGTATCGGGAAGGAAAGGATTGGGGAATCTTTCCTCAAGAACTTCTTTAAGGAATTTGCCGGGATCAAGGATGCCGGGATCACAAACTACAGGGAGACACTCGTTGTAGCCGAGTTTAGTAACCAGTGCCGCAAGATCTGCATCGTTCATTTCGTCAGATATCTTGGTGAAGCCGAGAAGGCATCCGAATATAGCGAGAGAAGTGTGGAGCGGATTGAGACAGGCTGTGACTTTCATCCTTTCCGCCTTATCAACGGTGTCTCTGTCTGTAAGGATGACACCGCCTTTCTCGAGAGGCGGTCTTCCGTTAGGGAAGAGGTCTTCAACAACCAGATATTCAGGCACTTCCGCATTTACGAAAGGAGCAGCGAAGAGCCCTGTGGTTGTTTTGACGCTTTTGAGATTATCGATGCCAAGGCCGGTAAGTTTATTCAGAATCTCATCTGAAGGCCGTGGTGTAATCTTATCGATCATGCTCCAAGGGTAAGCTATTCGGGACGGATCATTTGCATAATCTCTGAAAGAAGGATCCACATAGCCCTTATCTGCCCAGGCATCGATTATCTCCAATACTGATGATCTGAGTTTGTCTCCGTTGTGGCTGCAGTTATCCATGCTGACAAGAGCCAGAGGATATCCGCCGGCTTTATATCTTTCAAACAAAAGGGATGCGATGAAGCCCATGCATGTGACCGGATGTGACGGACCGTTTTCCATATCTTTGGCGGCTGCTTCATATAATCTTCCGTCTGCATCTCTTAACGCGTAACCCTTCTCGGTTATCGTGAATGAAATGATCTGCAAAGATGGATTTGCAGCTATCTCATTCAGTCTGCTGATGTTTTCCGGAATGTCGTAGTTAGCGGCGATCGCTTCCGTGATATTTCCGATGATCTCATAACCGGTATTGCCGTCAGCTCTGAGATCACAGATGATAGAGAGATTATCAAAAGGCTTATAGACACGCTCAAAATTCTCGTAATCCTGTGTTCCGCAAACAACGATACCGGTATCGGTAAGTCCCTGATTCAGAAGTCTCTGATTGATACGGGCGATGAATGCCCTGAAAATGTTTCCTCCGCCCACATGGAGCCATACCGGTTTTGCGGCCGTGGCAGCAGCGCAGGCATCGATATCATACTTCGGCAGGACAACGTTAATGCTGTTCCAGAATTCAGTGTTCTTGAGGTTTTCTTTTGACAGATCCATATTGTGATTCCTTTCGTTTTTCCTCTTTTCGAACAAAACCGATAACCTTATAACTGTCATAAGATTATCGGTTTTGCGGGCAAGGGAGGAGTTATTGCCTTATGAAAACAAAAATCGTTAACAAAGTTTGGTAACGGCTTCCCATAAACCGTTGATATATGTTGCGCCCAGAGCACGGTCATAAAGACCATATCCGGGTCTTCCTACTTCATCCCATATCATGCGGCCGTGGTCAGGACGGATATATCCGTCAAAACCGTTCTCGTAAAGAGCTTTAACGATTGCGAGCATATCAAGATCTCCGCATGAGGAAAGATGAGCTGATTCGTGGAAATCAGTCTCTGATTCATGCTTGACGTTTCTTAAGTGAACGAAATGA
Source organism: Oscillospiraceae bacterium (assembly GCA_902776845.1). GTDB lineage: Bacteria > Bacillota > Clostridia > Saccharofermentanales > Saccharofermentanaceae > Saccharofermentans. Next base: position 6,598 of record CACYRM010000021.1, on the reverse strand, counting down.
ACTTTTCCCATGGGAGTGAACGTCTTAGCGATGTCAACAACATCGTTATGGATACCTGCACCAAGGCTTCCGGTGCAAAGTGTAAGACCGTTTCTCTTTGACTCATTGAGATTCAGATATGTGTTAATGGATTCCTTGCTGTTAACAACCTTTGGCAGATTGAAAAGCGGGAACGGGGGATCGTCAGGATGTACTGCGAAATTGATATCGAGTTCTTCTGCCGCAGGAACTACTGCATCGAGGAAATACTTGATGTTGCTGAAGTATTCTTCGGAAGAAACATTCTGATAGAACTTGATGTCTTCTGCCATCTGGGCGAATCTTTCAGGTTCCCATCCGGGAAGACTGAAATTGTTGGAGCCGTCGATCATGGAAGACGTGATCTTATCCAAAGTAAGCTGAACGGCAACATCATGGCTGTATGCCATAGCAGAACTTCCGTCAGGCAGGACCTTTGCAAGCTCACTTCTGTACCAGTCCATAACAGGCATGAAGTTATAACATATGCATTTGACACCTGCTTTGGAAAGATTTCTCATTGATTCAATATAGTTCTCAATGAGCATATCTCTTGAAGGGAGGCCCTTCTTTATATCTTCGTGAATGTTAAGACTCTCAATTACTTCCATCTCAAGCCCGTAGGAGTTGATCTCATCTTTAACAAGATTGATCTCGTCCATGGACCAGACATCGCCGACCGGTATCCTTGTCAGATGTGTGGCAACACCGCTGACACCCGGGATCTGTCTGATCTGCTTCAACGTGACGCTGTCATCACCGTACGGGAACCACCGCAAAACCAATTTCATATGCACTATTACCACCGAAATAAAACTGAAAAGAGAATGGTGAGATAATACTCAATTCTCATTCTGTCCACTAGTATACTAGTAGGCTTGAATTGTGTCAATAGATTGTGACATATAGAATGTTAACTCTGAAACCAAAGCGAAAATACCCCTCAAAATACAGTAAAACACGGGATATTTTATGAAAAAGGAAGTGTAATGGGATCAGTTTTACGCACATATCCTGACATGTGCGTAAATTAGTGTCAGTCCTCTTCGGGATCTTCCGGAACCGTTTCTTCAACTTCGTCCTTTTTAACTGACCTTGGTTTGAAGAGCCTGAAGAGGAGAGGAATAAAAACAACGAAACCGAACAGTTTGACCGCTTCTTCAAGAGAAGCAAAATATAACGTACCGAGTTCGTAATGCTCTTCGGTTACGATCGTGTAGTTCGTGCAGGTCGTGATAACCGCATAGCAAAGCAAACCTAAGATGACTAAAACCGTGGAAATAACAGTTGTCTTAACAGGAATCTTCTCGTATTTTTCAGGGTTAAGTTTTTTAGCGCTCAGGAAGATACCGGTGAAAATAAGTCCTGCGGCAAGGAGCCCCGAGATTATTTGAATGTAATTAAGATAGTCAGTCATCAGCGCTTTCCCCGTCGCTTTCTTCGTCATCAGTATCTTCTACAGAAGTTTCTTCTTCAGGATCCGCTTCCTCGTTTTTATCCTCAGTGTTTTCTCTGGCATTCTCAACATCCATCGCACGTGAGAATGCTTTCTCGGTTATGTACTGACAGAGATATGTTGCGATAGCGGGAGTGACCAGGGCTGCCGGCGGAAAACCGATGCTTATGGCCAGGGCAAGAATGATTATGAACCAGATCAAGATGAATTTCGGGAAATTCATCATGCAGAGCGTGAGACTGTTCTTTAATGTTCCCAAAATGCTGTTATTGAACCTTGCCATCAGGGCATATACAAAAGGCAATGAGAATATCAAAGGCAAAAGCGGCAGAAGGGAAACGATCATATACCAGTCGGGAAGTCTTACGTTGCCCCATCCGAAAAACGCAAAATAGATATTGAATCCTGCAAGGGCGCTGTATATCAGATAGATAAGATGTACGATTATCCCGTTTTTAAGATTACTTTTAAACGCGCGTACAAAATCTTTACTTATATTATCGATCCTCTTATGGTATTTACGGTAAACGGTATAATACAAAGCCGTAACGGAAGCTCCTATGGTAACTACGGGAAGACAGAAGAGCAGAAAAAGGACTGAGATGATAACGACATCTCCGATAACTTTGCTTGCTCTGTACATCCAACTGTTTGTTATGCGGTCTAGAGACTTTTTTGCCATATCTTTTTACTTCCTTATTTGTCAGTATAAAAGTAAAAACGATAAGTTGTCAACTAGTATGGTAGACAAGAAAACCTGCAAGGGATAGAATATCCTAAAAGGAAGGTGAATGACAATGGCTGCAACAAAACTTCTCGGTATTTATTCAAACGGTATGGTCCTTCAAAGAAATAAAGAAATAATCATTGAAGGATCAGAGAATGCAAAGAGCGAAGTGGCCGTTACCCTGGCCGGAAAAACGGTTGCCGCATCTGTTGAAGGCGGAACGTTCAAAGCTGTTTTTCCGCCGATGGATGCCATGTTCGATACTGTTCTTACAGTTGAGGGCTCAGAGGTTATAACGGTCAATGATGTATGCATCGGTGATGTGTTCATGCTGACCGGCCAGTCAAATATGGAACTTCCTGTTATAAGGACTATTGATCTGAATAAAGAAGAGATCGAAGCCGGAGACTATCCTTATGTCAGGCAGTACAGGCTGACACCGGATCTTGAGATTCCTGTTAAGGGCGGAGAACCGGTATGCGTGCTTCCTGAAAATGATTGGGTAAGGGCTTCCGGTACCGGCAAGTATGAGATCAGCGCAGTTGGTTTTTATGCAGCCAGGAGGCTTTTCGAAAAGCAGAATATTCCCATCGGATTGATACTCAGCGCACAGGGCGGTTCGAACATTGAATCCTGGATGTGCGAGGAGGATCTTTTCGCGACCGGAACAAAAGAGGAAGAGATCGCTCCTTACAGGGGAAAAGGCGCCCTTAAAGAATATGTAAATGAGGGAAACATTAAAGTAGCCAAATGGCGTGAGAACACCATCGATAAAGATTTTTCAATTGAAGAAGCTTTGGATGAAGGTGTGAATATCAAACTGCCATGCATCATTGCCGATGACTTCTGCGGAAGCGTCTGGTTCGTGAAGGAGTTTGACCTTGAAAATGCAGTGGAAGGCAAGTGCCTGCTCAGATTGGGAGATCTTATAGATGCGGATGTAACATATGTTAACGGCGTCGAAGTCGGCAGGACCGAGTATCAGTATCCGCCGAGGAAGTATTCTTTTGACGGTTCATTGTTAAAAGCAGGGAAGAACACGGTCACGACGAGACTTATCATTGAACAGGGTGCAGGAGGATTCGTTCCCGGACATCCTTATCAGCTTGAGACACCTTCGGGAAACATTGATCTTACAGGTGAATGGAAGATGGTCATAGAAAAGATGACTGAGAAGCTTGTGCCTAACAAGATGGCTCAGAACATTCCGTCATCTCTTTATTATGCAAGTGTATTGACGCTTAAGAATATCAAAGTGTCACAGATATGGTGGTATCAGGGAGAATCAAATGCCGATTTCCCTGAAGGCTATGATAAGAAAATGATACTTCTGTTTAAGAAGATGCGGGAATTGTTCGGCGGGGTTCCTGTCATCATGATCAGGATAGCAGACTATATTAATCCCTTGAGAGACACAAGGATCCCGGAAGGCTGGAAGATGATCCAGAAACTTCAGGATGATGCTCCGGGTTATATAGAGAATGTTAAAGTCGTCACGGCACCTTGTCCCGATCCGGTATATGAGCTTCATCCCCAGAACAAGAGCGGAATCGGTGCAGATGTGGCAGCGGCTTCTCTGGATTTCAGCAGGGGAGAATGACCGGCAGACCGGGCATTATTCGAATTACACAAAAACGAACACTAGAATGGTAGAAATCTATTGACATATCACAAACGTGGTGATAATCTCATTACAAGTTAACTTCCATGCAAGTATACAAGACGATTGGCGAGTTAGCATTTCACTTCATTAAATGATCTAGAGGTTAACCAAAATGGCTAAGAAAGAAGAGGTTTCACAGATCATAGCGTGGTCTCCGAGAACATTAACTACTCGTGAAAGACTGGCTAAGGATATCAGGATCAACTGGCAGCTTTATGCAATGTTCTTGATCCCCGTTATCTATTACATCATCTTCAGATATATACCGATGTTCGGTAATATCCTTGCTTTCCGTAAGTACAATGCGGGCGGAAGCATTTTCGGTCAGGGCCCTTTGACATTAAAGTATTTCAAGCAGTTTATTACTGCAAAGCCCTTCTGGCAGGCTTTCTCCAACACGCTTATACTTAACGGTCTGTATCTTTTGTTCAGATTCCCGTTAACCCTTATCTTCGCGTTACTCTTAAACGAGATCAGAAATCTTCACTGGAAGAAATTCGTCCAGACCGTTTCTTATCTCCCTCACTTTATCTCAGTAGTTATCGTCTGCGGCATGCTCAAAGAGCTGCTCTCGACACACGGTCCTATCAATGACCTTATCTTCAAGCTCGGCGGTGAGAAGATAAGCTTCATCTCACTTGCACAGTGGTTCAGGACGATCTTCGTAACATCAGGAATCTGGCAGAGCTTAGGCTGGGGTACGATACTTTACCTTGCTGCTATGTCCGGTATCAATCCGTCTCTTTATGAGGCTGCAACGGTTGACGGCGCATCTCATTTCCAGCAGGTAATACACGTTACCATCCCTTGCATCCTTCCCACGATCGCTACTCTTCTCATACTTGATATCGGCGGACTTGTAGGTTCCGGCGGAGCTTTCGAAAAGGTATACCTCCTCTACAGCCCTATGACATATGAAACCAGTGATATCGTTTCCACATACGTCTTCCGTATGGGTGTCGAATCAGGAAGCATTAACTTCGCTACAGCGGTAGGTTTGTTCGAAGGCTTGATAAATCTTGTGCTTCTCACATGCGCCAACTTCGTTTCGCGCAAAGTCGCAAAGACAAGTCTTTGGTAAGGAGGCAGCAGCATGAGTGTTATTGATAATTCATCAGGTAAGATACACGTTCATAATCCGAAGAACCAGATAAAAGAATCAAAGGGTTACAAGGTATTTACGGTTGTAAATACGATCATAATGATCTTTATCGCATTTGTAACGCTTTATCCTTTCCTTTATCTCATCTCACAGTCATTTTCATCGGATCAGGCAATTTATGCAGGACATACGGGACTTATCCCCGAAGGGTTTAATATTGATACCTATATCTACGTTGTCACACGCAACCCGATAGCTCCCTGGCCGAAGGCATTCCCTGATCTCAAGATCCCTGAGTTCATCGTTTACTACATGAACACGATCTTCTACACGATCGTAGGAACGGTATTATCCCTCTTCTTTTCTTCGATCCTTGCATACCCTCTGTCAAAGCCCAATCTCAAGGTCAATAAGGTTATGTCACCGTTCATCATCTTCACGATGTATTTCGGCGGCGGTCTCATCGCAAACTACGTATTGATCCTGAGACTCGGTCTCAAGAATTCAATGTGGGGATTCATTCTCCCGATGCTCATCAGCACATATTACGTAATCCTCATGAGATCATTCTTCATGAGCATTCCGAAAGACCTTGAAGAAGCAGGTGAGATCGACGGTCTGAACAAGTGGGGTGTTTTCTGGTATATCGCAAGGCCTTTATCAACACCTATCATAGCAACAATGACTTTGTTCTATGCGGTTATGTACTGGAACAACTGGTTCAATGCAAAACTCTACCTCCAGGATAAGGTAAAGTGGCCGGTTGCTTACTTCCTCCAGACGATCATCAGAGGTGCCGGTGCTTCGGATCCTGACGCGCAGAACATGACGGCCAACATCAAGTCATGCGCAATGGTTCTCACAGTGCTTCCGATCATATGTGTATATCCGTTCATTCAAAAATATTACGTTCAGGGCATGATGCTCGGAGGCGTAAAAGAGTAACAGTTTTGTGCTATAGGGGATAACCCACGGCAATAGAAAAAAGTAAAAAAGAAAGGAAACAGTTATGAAGACAACAAAACTTGCAAAAGTAGCATCTGTCGGTCTTGCAGTTTCAATGCTTTCCAGTTTAGCTGCTTGCAGCGGTGGCTCCGGCGAGTCTTCTGAGACTACAACGATCCCCAGTCAGATCGAGACAACAGCAGATCAGGGAGATGACCTTGGCTATACATATGGCTTAGGTGAGACTTTCCACGCTGATCAGCCTGTAACCTACACCATGTTCTTCAGTGATGCTTCATGGTATCCGATGGTCGACACTTGGAAGTCGGAGGGTATTTTCAAGAAGATCGAGGAAATGACAAACGTTACACTTGACATCAAGTCATATGATAGCGGCGACTACATGCAGAACATCACACTCGACATCAATGCAGGCAACTCAGCATACATCATTCCTAAGATCTATGATGATTCCGCATTCGTTGACGGTGGTGCCATTGTTCCTATCTCTGACTATGTTCAGTACATGCCTTACTACACAGATTTCTATAATACTTACAATCTCTCTGCTGATATTCAGACGATCACAAGAGCTAACGGTAAGTACTATAAGCTCCCCGGCATGAAGGAATCCAACCTCATCAACTATTCTTTCGTTATCAGAAAGGATATCTGGGATGCAGCAGG
>CACYRM010000020.1 GCA_902776845.1 Oscillospiraceae bacterium | reverse complement strand
AGATGACGGTTAAAGAGCGTACTGGGCTTCAACGATACATCAGCCTGGGATCTGTTGAGATATGTCGCGAACGGAGGAAGCGGTTCCTCGTCATCACTTCCGGCAAACTCAAGAGACTGCAGGAAAAGCTTATATACCTGATCGGTCGCAAGATAGACTTTATCGGTAATACCGAGTGTCTTAAAACCGGCAAGCTCGAATTTTTTGGACTCGGGAGTCATAATAGCAATAGTGTCTATAAGGATCTCCTGGTAATCACTGACCTTTTTATCATCAGATCCGACATCAAAAATGCTCTTTCTGGAAGCCTTATTCTCAAATACTTCTCCGAGGAATACGCCGACTACCGAATCAATAAGTACAAAATAATTGATCGTGTTCGGAAGAAATGAAGAATTGAACTTGCTCCTGTCAGACATCAGGGAAAAATTATCTATCTGCGCGGTACAGTTACTTCTGTAAACCTGCGTAACTTTTCCTATGTAAAAATCTTCAGGATTCTTGCCTTCATACAATGATTCCAGTGTCATATAAAACCTCCAGGTAAAAGATAAGCACAATGGTCCTAAACAGACCTGTATCTATTATATAGTGTCAGGACACAAAAAAGGGTAACTTTTGTGTAAAAAGTATAAAAATCCGAAAAAAAGTTCCAGGATTATGTATCAGGCGGTCCTTCAGTATCCGGCGGCGTCGGATCAGCCTGCTCTCCGGGATCCGGAGTCGGTGTATCAGGATCCGGGGTAGGTGTATCCGGAACAGGGTCTGTAGGCTCCGGTGTAGGCGTATCCGTTGTAGGTGTCGGCTTTTCCGGGAAGTATGTCGGCTTGTCAGTCGTTGTGGGAGAATCCACAGGTGTAGGTGTGGGCGTGAGCGAGCCCTCAAGATACTCTCCGGTGCTTGAATCGATAGAAGCAAGTGTTCCGTCAGGCTTCAGCACACCTACGGCAACACGTCTTCCATAAGAGCCGTAATAAGAAGAGTTATAAAAATCCCTGCTGATCTCATTGCCATCGGCATCGTACCAGATCTTATACGCATATGCAGTAATACCCTGATGTGCCTGTCTCAGAACTTTTGTCTCTCCGACAGGAAGATCCGGATCTTCGATATATTCATCAGGACCTGCAGGTGTCGAACTTACGATCTCGGCATAAGTATCGATCGTCTTACCGTCGGGCAGTTTTTTGCCGTAGATCTCGGCATTGCAGGATCTGTCCGAGGAATCCCACCAGGTAACTATGATTATCTGGTAATCAGTATCATTCTCAAACTTAAGATCAAGTGAAGGCCAGTCAACTGTGGCATCAAGTCCTGTAGAGATATACTCTGACGGCCATGCATGAGTGTGACGCTCAACTATCTTCAGATCAGATTTCAGCGCGGCATTATAAAGCGTGGTGCTGACCTGGCAGATACCGCCTCCGAGACCCTGTTCATACTGTCCCCCGGCAATAACCGTAGCCGCAACGAATCCTCCGTCATAGGTTCTCTGGCCGACGACCTCGTTAAATGAAAAGACCTCACCGGGTTCCAGGATAGTGCCGTTGATATTGTCACATGCCTGGCTGATGTTTTTATTACGGTTATCTTCACCGGTAGTAGTCGTAAATTCCGAACCTATAAGGCCGAAATTTTCCTTGATCATCGCCTCGGTTATCTCGGGTTCTTTTTTTACCGTCTTGACCTTTACTGTTCCGGTATAAGTTCCGGAATCCAGCATGGCTTTTACTTCTTTCGCGGCAGTATCCACATCGATCTCATAGCCTGTCTTTTCTTTTTCTATAACAAACTCGTGAGTCTCAGTGTCAAAAGATACTATGGAAGCATTCTGAACAGTGGAATAATCCTTTACATAAGGCGCAAGCACTTTATTGATCACTTCGGTCACGCCGTCGATCTTGACCGTGTATTCAGTAACATATTCCTGATTAGAGTTCTTGAGCTGCTCTTTTGCGTTGTAGCACTCCGCAAGCTTTGTAAGATCATTCTCATCAGCAGGTCTGAACTGCTCAAAGGCCTCATCAACAACTTCCCTGGTATTATATTCAAAAGAAACATTCTTGAATTCAGGCTGGAGTTTTTTGCCTTCAAGATCAAGTTTGATGCTTATATCCAGCGGCTTTTCCGGATGTGACTCTGTAACAGCATTATAGGCTTCATCTTTAGTCATACCGCCTACATCGATCCCGTCTATCACGGTTCCCTGAAAGAATTTTCCGGAAGTAAGCTCTGCATAGGCTTCATCAGCTTTTATAGTCTGCGTTGTACCGTCAGCCATTAATACTTCGATCTGAGGTGCGGGAACTATCGAGACAGGTTTCTTATATAAAACTACAGCAGTAACAGCTCCGCCCACAAGAACGACGGCAGCAGCAACTGCGGCAATAACACCTGCACGGTTCTTTTTCTTGGTTTTAACCCGCTTAACTGTATTCTTGACATCAGAACCGCCTGAACGGCCTGTTTTTTCTGCTTTTTCAATTTCTTTATTTTCTTTTATCACCAAAGCTGAACTTCTGGTGCCGGAAGATTCCCTTTTCCCCTTGTCCTGATCGGCTTTTTTCATCTAAATCAAACCTCTCCTTTTATGAGAATTTATATTCTTATTTTCACCACTAAATAATAAACGTACTTCGACCAAATCTCAACACTTTTTAACATGCTTCTCTAATAAAAAAGGGGTGGAATAACTCCACCCCGTAAATTCTGGTGATCGTGAGCGGATTCGAACCGCTGGCCTACTGCTTAGGAGGCAGTCGCTCTATCCTGCTGAGCTACACAATCAGGCTTTTGTAAAAACTGTCCGAGATTATATCACAAACCCGGCAGACTATAAAGGCAGGTCTCTGCAAGCATAACCAACAAAGAAATAAGGATAATGTAAAACGGAAGTCCGTCAATATATTTGGACTTTGATACAAATATCAGTCTTCTTCTGATTACGGATAACAAACCTGTAGTTACAATATCAGCGGCACAAGTGAATACCAGAGCTATAAGAAGATGCGGGATCTTGGGAATTCCGGGATTTACCAGGAAAAGCAGGGAAATGAAAGCAGCAGCTATAGAAACCTCACTTATGAAATACCTGAGACCGAAGATCGATCTGCGGAAATTGTGTCTGGCAGCATAAACCGCTGCCGAACCGAACAGCAATGCCGCGAAAAGGCTGACCGGAATAGCCAGTATCCTGTACAGATCGGCATCCGTAAAGAGTTTGAGAATATAAAGAGTTGCTGTACAGATAAAACATACGGCTGCAAACTCTCCCCTTGCCCTTACGAATCTCCTCAATTCAGATATATCGGCTACAGGAATGTCCCAGAATTCAGTCAGTTTCTTTGATGTGGCACATCTTGGAATTCCGGTAATCTTTGATATAACCCAGCTCATCAGGATCAGAAACATTACTGATGCCAAAAGAGATACAAACAGATATCTTTTCTCAAAGACAAAAGATATCAGATTGCCGAACAGAGAACAGACGAGCGCAATAAAAAACGGAAGCATTACTTCACTGCCGAATCTCGGCATTGTAAACACTTCATTATCATCTTCCTTAAATCTTGCAAGTGACATTATTCCTATAGCCATAGGCACGAACCCCACGGCGGCATAAGGCGTACAAAAGCCTAATCTGTACGAAGTCTCACATAAAGCAATGAATACCGCCATAACAAAGGCGAAAGAAATGACTGACAGGTTCCGTGGCATAAAGAATCTGAATGTCAGCGCCCATACGATGACACAGATCAGGGAGCACGCGACAGGCCACCAGATCGCATTTCCGGATATCATGAATTCCAGGCATAGAGAAACGACAGAATAACCCAGCAACAAAGAACTTCTGGTTGAAAGATATTTCGCAGGCCTGATGTGATAAGCCGATACCTTATCGTCTATCTTCTTTCTCGTCTGCTCATTATCAAACGGTGAATTGTATTTCTCAGTGAACAGGCCCATGCTTTATACCTTCCAATTCAAGTATTCCTTCAGGAATTTGTAACAGGTGTTACAAGCCTTGATCACTGTTCTTGTCTGATCATAAGCCTCAGGGACAGGAACTACAAAAGACTGCATCTCTGACATAGGGAGATCATCCAGACTGTCTGTAAAGATCTGGTCATCGGTATTGCCGCCAAAGGTGATTCCGTCTTCGCCGTAATCAAAATTACCCGTATTTCCGCTCTGTATCTCACCACTGTCGGCCGTATCTTCAGGATCAGTTTTGTCAGGAAGGGTTACTCCCATGAGCGCTGATACTATCTGCCTTACACCCAGATAACCGACAGCGACCTCGTCATCGTTGTATATCGTGTAGATCTCCGGTGTCTTTTCAAAAGAAAAAACCACGTGACCGTCATCTCTTATATAGTCCTCGGGGTCCTCGTCCTCCTCATCCTGAAGCACCTGAACCAGAATGATATTGAGTCCTCTCATATATGCTGTCTTGTCATAGCCGGCCTGGGAATTACTGATGCATTCCTTGGAAAGTTCGATAAAAGGTCTGATATCGCAAGTAACGCCGTTGACAATATCAGTCGTTCCGTCAGACTTCATTGCCAGACGGTCCGGGTCCTGGCATTCAAGCAACGCATGGCAAAGATTATAAGACTGCGTGGCCCAGTCAAGACCGGATATAACATATGCGCCTTTCAGCGATGCCTCGCTCCTGTCCTGATTTGTCTTGTCAGTGCTGAAGGCGTCCCACTTGACCTTGGTGATAACACCGTTCTCCACTTCCATCTCAACATAATCTATATAGCGGTTTCTGTCATCAAACATCCGCTGGGCATAATAAACACCGTCCTGAAGGCCGGATACAAGCGGCTTTTCGGAATTCTCTTCATCATCACGGACCTCTTCCGTGATAAAAGCTATAGGGATCTGTCTGCCGATTAGTTTTTCCTTGATAAGCTCCATTTCACTGTCACTGACGGCAAATGCGTTATCATCTTCGTTCGGATTCAAAGCGAGTCCCACGATCCTCGTACTCTCATAATCAAGCGCGACAAGAATACTGAGTTCCTTTGAATCAGTCGACAGGACACTCAGATCTACAACATAGCCTTCAGGACTTCCTGAAGCGTTAAGGCCCAGATAAACACCGTCTATTTCAGGGAAATCATTAAGCGCGCTGCTCTTGATCTTTTCGTAAGAATAAGAATCCAGCACCGCATCAAATCGGGAATGGTACTCATTCTGCATACGCTTATTGGCGTTATCCTGGGAAATAAAATACCCGCCGATAACAAAGGCTGCTCCGATTATAAGAAGGAAAACCGCTTCGGCAATGAACTGCTTAAGCTGAGCGTGTGTCATCATGATACATCCACCTCCCTTGAGCGGACCTTTCTCCTTGAAAGCGTTTTCGAGAAGAAGTCCAATACAAATGAGAGGAAGTTAACGGCAAGAACGGGAGCCAGAAGTGATACCATCGGACTTACGAACGGCTTGATCACCAATGTAAGGCTTCCGCATACTACTCCCGCAAAGACTCCTGAAGCGAATCTCGACGGCATCGTGGTCAGATCCCCCAGGAAGAAAACGGCAATGAAAAATGCGCCGGAAGACAGGAGATATACTATCAGACCGTCAAAGGTAAACGTGTTGGTCCCGATCAGCATATATACCGGATACAATACCACTATCGTTAGAATATACGATACCGGAGAATACAGTCTCATGGTTCCCTTAAGAGTAAGAAATAATCCGCCTGTTAATATGCAGATAAAGCATGCAGTTCCTATAAGTCCGGGATAATTGCCGCTCAGGAGCTCAATAATCGAGAACTGGGAATACGAAGGCATCGCTTCAGGCTGCTTTTGAACGACAAGTGACATCAATGCCAGCTTTGAATTTGTTTCGCCATATGAAAAGCCTTGCGTTCCCGTCGGCCAGACCAGTTCAACAAACAGTCTTCCTGCGCATGCCGGATTAATTATATTGCTGCCTGCACCTCCGAAAACCTGTTTCGTGATCACCGAAGCAAAAAGTACGGCAGTGAGAGCCGTCAGAAGCGTGGTGTCAGGCGGAAGCATCAGAGCGATAAGCAATCCTTCAACCAGGGAACTGAGATCAAAATAATCTCCGCCGGACCTTCTGTGCGTTACCCTCATACAAAGATTGTCCGAAAAAACAAAAGCCGTCATAGAGAACAGTATCAGTATTACGGCTCTTAATCCGTAATAGAACATCCCGTATACGACGCAGGGCACCAATGCGGCAAGGAACGTCATATAGATATATGGCGCGCTCTTCTCGGTATGGATAAACGGTGCAAGCTGTCTTTTATCAACACTCATACTTCTTTATCCTTTTCGAAAGGCAGAGTGATCGAATCAGGAGACTTAACGTCTCTTTCTTCATCACCATCCGAATAATCCTCAAGAAGAGATGCCTCTCCGACATATGATGTGCCGGGTTCATCAGAAGCTTTGAGATCTGCGCTGCTGTTATCCAGAAGCGAGTTTATCTCTATGATCCTTCCTTCTCCGGCAAAGCTCGCAATAGCAGTCGTAAGATTTATTCCCGCAGGGCAGACATAAGAACAAGAACCGCAGGCAATACAGTCGCGGGCGCCTTCCTCAGCAGCCTTTTGTCCCAGACCCTGATTAAGCATCTCAAAGATCGTATTCGGAGACAGATTCATCGGACAGCATTCGGAACAGAGACCGCAGTGAATGCACGGCGTTCTGGGGATCTCCGTATGCCTTACAACGGAAATAACTGAAGTAGTCTTAACGACCGGTGTATTCTCCGGATCTTTGATCTCTATTCCTGTCAGGCAGTTGCCCCAGATTATCATATCGCTGCCGTTCTTTATATCCTGGGCATTTGACAGGAGTTCGGAAACAGGAGTTCCTATCGGAACGAGCATATTATGTCCGCCTGACGCGTCACCGGTAACGGAAACGATCCTGCTCATCATGGGAATGTTATCAGATAAAGCCTCCCAGCAGGCAAGCATTGTGGAACAGTTGAACAATACCGCCTTGCAGGAATTCTCCAGAGTCTCGCCCAAAGCGAGATTCTTTCCATATAAAGCCCTGGCAACAAGCCTGTAATAACCCTGCGGGAAACGCTCCCTGAAAAGTTTTATCTCGAAGTCCAGATCCCTGAAATCAGATTTGACCTTCTCAATGGAATTGGCCAGCGCTTTTCTCTGTTCCCTTCTGTTCTCGGAAATAAGGAAAACGCATCTCGATGCGCCTACTGCTCTGGCACAGGCGCACGAACCCAACACTACATAATCGGGATATTCCGTGATCGCTACCAGATCGGAGGTGGAATACGGTTCGCTCTGAAGGCAGTTAACCAGAAAATCCCTTACGACCTCATTCCTTGCTCTTTTGAGCTTTGCCGCAGTGGGAAGGCCTTCACCGCCCATTCCGCAAATGCCGGCATCCCTTATTATTCCTATAGCTTCGCTGGCGGAAAGCTTAAATCCGGATCTCGGTCTGACAGAATCGAGTCTTGTCCTCTTCATATCATTCCGGATCGTTACGGCCGGAGTCATAACGCCGTTGGGAAGTCTTATGTCCGAGATATCCGTAACCTTTCCTGATACTCCGCTGTGGACAGGAACGGAAAAAGTCCCTTTCCCGGGAATACCGACACACTGTCCGACTCTTACGTAATCGCCGACCTTAACGGCAGGTACTGCTGGAACACCGGAGTGCATCTTCATCGGAAGGATGATCTTTTGGGGATATACCCTTTCAAACATTATCTCCTTGACAAAAGGGGAACGCTTCGAAAAATTCAAAACGTCCCCTGTAAACAGTCCTCTGTAAAATGAATATAGCCTGCGGTCTGACACTTTATCTGTTCCCGTAACGGAAGTTCAAAAGATTCAAGCTTATCAGTCTGAATAGCCTTCGAGCTTCTTTGACTTAGGTGATCTGTTGAGCTTTCTGATAGCTTTTGCCTCGATCTGTCTGATACGTTCACGTGTAACGCCGAGCTTTCTTCCGACCTGTTCCAAGGTCATCGGAACGCCGTCCTTAAGACCGAATCTTAATTCGATAACTCTTCTTTCCCTGTCAGTCAGACCGTTAAGAGCCTGGATCAGGTCTTCCTTAAGAAGTATTCTTGCAACCTCCTCTTCAGGTGCCGCAAGTTCATCGTTGGAAATGAAGTCAACAAGATGGCTGTCCTCTTCCTCACCGACCGGCTTGTCGATAGAGATAGGATCCTGGGATATCTTCTGGATCTCCCTGATCTTTGAGACCTCCATTCCCATAGCCTGCGCAAGTTCTTCAGTGGTAGGCTCTCTTCCGAGATCCTGGACGAGCTGGCGCTGTACCCTGGTAAGTTTGTTTATGGTCTCAACCATATGAACAGGAATTCTGATCGTTCTCGCCTGATCGGCGATAGCTCTGGTGATAGCCTGACGGATCCACCAGGTGGCATATGTGGAAAACTTAAATCCCTTGGTGTAATCAAATTTATCAACTGCCTTGATAAGACCGATATTTCCCTCCTGGATCAGGTCAAGGAGAGAAAGACCGCGGTTCATATATTTTTTTGCGATAGATACAACAAGTCTCAGGTTAGAGTTAATAAGTAGCTCTTTGGCCTCCTCATCACCCTTTGCCATTCTCTGGGCAATGTCCTTCTCCTGCTCCGCATCAAGGAGTTCGATCTTACCGATCTCCTTAAGATACATCTTGACGGAGTCATCAACCACGTTGGCATCTTCACCGTCACCGTCAACAACGTCATCATCAACGCCGAGATCGGGATCACTTATCATTACACCGCCGTTCTCAAGTTCTGCCCTGAGATTGATCATCTCATCGGGTTCGATCTTGAAAGAATCCGTCAGCGTCTCGAATTCCGCCTCCGTAATCTGATTCTCGTTCTTCTCTGCGAATTTCTTTGCCTGTGCCAGCGCTTTCTCAAAATCTGTCATCTGAAAGATCACCTCATAGAATTCTATTGTAGATTGCAGTTAAACTCTGTTCCGTAATGAAACGGCCTGAAAAGAGATTATTTGCTTGTTTCCGTGGGTTCCAGGATCTCAACAGGTGTCTGTACATCTGTTGACACGCCTTCCGAGTTTACAAAATAGATGGTATTCGGCGTATAGATATACATCTCGACTTCACCGGAATCCTCTCCGCGCTTTTCTGAACGGAGATTCACATAATTCGAATAAAGCGTTTTAGCCTGGGCATCGGTAATTCCGTCAGAAAGACCGAGCTTTATAAACTGGCATGAAAGACCGTAGATATTGATCTGCTTGTATTCAAACTCTGAATAGGACACTTCATCAGTACTGCTGAAGATCGAACCGATATCATCCGTAATGGCTTCCTTCAAAGCCTTGCGGCTGAAATAAAGCGGGAAAGCTATAGCGAGAATGATCGCTACTATAACTAAAGCGCCTGCTGCCATTCCGATAACAAGCTTCTTGGGAGCTTTTACGTCATTAGGGGAGATCTCAAACTCGCTCGCCTTAAGCTTTGCGCTGTCAGGCTGTGTCTTGGAGACCTTGTCCCTGTTAACAGCTTTCTCAACTATATCGGGCATTACGGGATTAGCATAATAGTGCTTTGTTCCTTCCTGCTTTTCAAATTTCTCATTCTTGAATTCATGTCCGTCCGGATTTGCAAGAATATCTTCTGCCTCTTTGGAAGGGAACACACAATTGCAGAATATGCACTCACAAAGCTCGTCCCTGTCATCGAACATAACCAGCGAACCGCAGTTCCTGCACATACCTTGTTTAGTCGCCATCAAATAATCGTCCTTTATCTTGAAGTATGCGCTTTAAGCAAACTTGGCGCCCGTTATGAAACAGGGATAATGATTTTGAACCGGCCGTGAATACGGCATTCCCTTTGCGTAGGCATAGTTCTACTTATAGCAAGCGTTAATTATAATATGCTGATAAAAAAACGTCAAGTATTGTTTACATGCAACTTGACACTGCCCGCTTTGCGTCTGTATTATCAATCCTGATCATCTAACCGAGGTATTTTCGTGACCAGAACAAGATCCATTTTATTTCCGGACTTCAAGCCTTCCTGTGACAAAGAACGGTTCATGCTTGAAGCAGTCAAAGAGGCCGAAAAAGCACTCGCTCTCGGCGAATGTCCTATCGGTTGTGTTCTGGTAAAGGACGGAAAAATATATGTAAGAGCACATAATCTTCGTCTTACCAGGGGAAATGCCCTTGCCCACGCCGAAGTGATCGCCATAGACAAGGCCTGCAGGAAGCTCGGTGACTGGAGACTTGAAGACTTCGACATGTATGTGACTCTCGAACCCTGCACTATGTGTTCAGGCGCGATAATACAGTCCAGGATCCGGAAAGTTTATTTCGGCGCATACGAACCGAAGAGCGGCGCCGTGGTCTCATGCAATGACATCTTCGAAGTATCCCACGGCCACAACCACAAGGTGGAGTTTGAAGGCGGGATCCTTGAGAAAGAATGCTCGAAGATGATGAAAGACTTCTTTCTTGCCATCAGAAAACGCGATGCCGGCAAAAAGAAGAACGGACTTCAGACTTCGACGAACTCCCCGTAACGGACCAGATACAACAGCCTGTGAGCAATACCGATACCGTCCTCATTGCATGCAGCGGAATAGCTGTTAAGCTGGAAAGCGTGCCTTGCAGCGGCTTCTTTTGCACGTTCCCCGGCATTCTCTCCTTCCAGACGGTCTGTCTTATAGTCCAGTATCGTATATCCTTCGTCCGTCTTGTATATAAGATCGATGATTCCCTGGACCAGAACGGTATCACCTTCATTTCCGTTGATATAAACCGAGAAAACGACAGGCTTTTCTGATCTGGCACTTCCCTCTTCAAAACTCTTAATGATATCTCCGCACCTTGGATCCCTGCAGAATGACTCGATCCCGTTCCTGAATTCAGAAGCGACAGTCCTCGCGTCATCCGGAGAACAGATACTGAGATATCCCCCGTTTATCAGAGACTCGATCTCGAGTTCAAAAGAGATGCTGTTGTTTCTTATGCCTTCGAAATCAATGAACCGCATGATCCTGTGAAGAATTGTACCTTTTGCAGCTGATGTCAGCATCGAGACATTAGGGCTGTCAAAATCATCGATACTCCTGATCTGCAGATCGACATGAACATTATCTGAAGTCTTCATGTCTCCTGCAATCCCTGTTACTGACAGCTTGAAAGGAATATCAACACTGTCCTGATATTCATATTCGGAGAATACCAGTTTGCCTTCCCGGTCAAACATTGGCTTGTCAGTCTCAGGTTCTTTCGTATCTTCTTCAGACGTTTCTTCCTTACTGGCTTTCCGCGCATTGCATATTTCAGTTATCTTCTCTGCCTCTAATGCACAGACTTCAAAACCTTTTGTCTCATTTCCATCCAGATCACGGAAAGTAACAATGTTACTCTGCTTCAGTTCACCGGACTGCGCTATTTCTCTTAGCATCTCCCCGTCTTTGCTGCGGGCAAGAGCGCTCATCAGACAGTACGGAAGCTTCATGTCGCCTGCCAGCCAGTGTCTCCTGTCGAATTTGAGTCTCCCGTATCCGATTGCCTGGGTAAAAGCCTTCCTCATAGGATCAGTCTTTGACTTGTCTGCGATGTCACTGACTGTAATAACGGAAAGAGCCTCTTCAGCACGGGTAAGGGCAACATAGAGGAGTCTGCATGTCTCGGCATTTGATACAAGCCTCATCTTCATCTTGTAGATGTACTGCTCAAAAGAGTGGCTTCTGGTAACAGCATCTTCATCGTAATCTTCAGTGATAAAACCGTCGTCCCTGTCAAACATAATACCCGAAAGAGTATCCTTCCTCTCATCCTGTCCGCCTGTAGCGACAAGAATAACGAAAGGGAACTCAAGACCTTTGCTCTTATGCACTGTCATCGTGGTTATCTTGTTCCTGTTGGCATCAGTAACTTCGATATCAGCCTTCCTGATGCGTATCTTCATCTGTTCAAGTTCATCCGCAATACCGGATAAGTCGGAGCCTCTCATTTTGAAACTTGAAGACAGCCAGTCTTTAAAGACGTCAAATTTATTGCTGCTGCCGTCTCTTGATTCCAAAGTCGCCTTTATACCGGTCTCTCTGTAGATAAGTTCGATCATGTCATCTATATCCGAAACCAGCGCGCTCATCCTTATCCTGTCAAACACTTCAACAAATCTTTTAACACGTCCCGCAAGTTCTCCGTCACTTTTCGCGATGAACAACCTGAGTCTGACCATCAGGGGTTCCTTCTCGACAGAAGCGCCCGGAAGCTCATGGATAAATGCCTGGATCCGAGAAAGCTCCCCGACAGTAAAATTGGAGAATGCATAATTCGACAGCATCACTCCGGCCATATATTCATCCCTGTATTCATTGCCCAGACAGATCAGGAGATTGATCAGCCGGTGAATATCCATATCCTCGAAAACATCCGTAGTAAAGCGTCCTGAAGCTTCTATCTTTCTTCCGTCTTTCAAGGTGCAGCCGTTAAGGTATCTCGCAATTGTTTCAGCCTGGTTATTGGAAGCGGCAAGAACACAGATATCCTTTAGATCCGTCTTCGAACCGTCAATACGTGTACAGTCCTCAAGATATCTTCTGACTTCACTTTCAACTGCGGCAAGCACCGCTCTGACTTCAGGCTTTGTCTTATCACCGTCACCTGTCTCCGGCGCAGCTTTATCCGCAACTATTATCCTCGGCAAAGGTCCGTGTCTCGACTCTTCAGCCTTGCTTAATCGCTGGTCATTTCCGTATTCGATCTCAGATGCGTCCCCGCTCATTATCTGATCAAAAACATAATTGGCAAAAGCCAGTATCTCGCATGTGCTTCTGTGGTTTTCTTTCAGATAATGGACTTCGCCTTTCTCTGTTCCCGAAGCAATATTCTTCATTCTTGAACCGAAGATATTCGGATCGGCAAAACGGAATTTATAGATGCTCTGCTTAATGTCCCCCACGCGGAAAACATTCCCTTCGGGCGCCTGAAAGCATGCTATCACCGCATCCTGAAGTCTTGTATTATCCTGATACTCATCAACAAAGATCTCAGTAAACTTTTCCCTGTAAAACGAAGCAGCCTCTTCATTCTGCAGTATTGCATAAGCAGTATGCTCAAGATCGGAATAGTCCATTCCGTGCATTGAGTTTTTGACCCGTGTATAGTGTTCATCGGTCTTCTTAAGAAGTTCGACAAAAGCACGGCAGGCCAGTGTTCCCTCTTTCTGGTTTGCGAGGATCTGTTCTTCGGAAAAACCGATCAGGTTACTGTATTCTTCCGGAAGATCCATATCGTTATCGTATTTCGGATCAGCCCAGGACGAAGGAGAGATAAAATGTCTTAATGACACGACCGCAAGAAAAGGTCTGTCATCCCCCTTGAAATCAGCATTTCTGAATATTGTCTTATAGGTAAGATCTCCCAGCTCCTTCAGTGGCTCAAGACACTCAAAAAAGTCTGCTCCCTTGTGCGTCTCAAAAAACTCCTGCACATCAGATATCCTGCTGAGTACCATGCCGATAAATTCCTCATTCGAATATTCTTCAACTATCTGGTAGTTCTCATGAGAAGCAAGGACAGAATCAAAATCACTGCTCTCAATAACCGCCTTGATCCCCGACAGATATCCGGTAATAGTCTCCGGTATCTTGTTGTCACCTTCGAAATACATTATCCGGCCATTGAGGTCACGTTCCTCACGCTTCGATATCAGTTCCTCGCACTTTTCGAGATAATCAGGCAGACTCCTTAACGTCTTATAGGTGCTTGTAACTATTCCAATAAGCGAGGCATCGCTTCTGCCGTCACCGAACCTTCTTGTAAACCTGACAAAGTTATCGTCTTCCGAACTGCAGTTCTCATACATCGATCTTATAGCCTGGTCCACTGCCGTCTGAAGCAATACACCCTGTTCACTTTCACTTAAGATCCTGCAGGACGGATCTGTAAAATCAGCCATGGGACCGTCTTCCAATAGATACCCCTTCTCCTTGATGACACGTGAACAGAAGCCATGCATCGTTTGGATGTAAGCATTGGGAAGAAGGTCTATCTGCGTTGACAACAGCGCGGCCATATCATTGTCTCCGGCCTTTACCGCATCATTTCTCAGACTTCTGAGTTTTTCTTCGATCTTATCGGCCATATGAGATGCGGCATCTTCGGTGAATGTCACAACAAGCATGCCGTCAACGGAAAGAGAGCCGTTTTTTACTTCTTCACCGATCCTTGCCGTAAGAACAGTAGTCTTGCCGGATCCTGCCGAAGCGGAAACGAGGTTGTTATTAAGTCCAGCATATATAATCTTTTCCTGTTCGGATGAAAACTTCACGGCTTAATTCTCCTTTCCTTCTTCTGTTTTGTCTTCAAGGATATCTTTCATTGCAAGCACAGCTGATCTGTCAGTTTTGCCCATGCCCTTATCAGCTCCTATTTTCTTTGTGATATCGTCATAGCCCGGATCTTTCTTGGGCTTCCCTGTCTTAGCCGGCTTGGCATAATTCTCGCAGTCTGCAACCATTTTTCCGTATTTGCCTTTGCTTCCGAGATCAGTCTGATCCCTGTACTTCGGATTAGAGGGATCATTGCCGCAGAAGCCCTTGTAATTGCAGTAGTTACAGAGAGAAAGCTTAGGTGTTGCAGCAACTGCATCAGCCTTGCCTCCGGTTATCTGGTCAACGCTTTCCCTGATTATGTGTTTGGAATATTCCACGGCGATCTTCATTGCTTCGTCATTGTATCCGGAAAGGACAGGAACACAGACCAAGGGTTCACCCTTATCATTTGCCCGGAGTCCGACCTGAACATAACCGTAATCATCGATAACTGCCTCAATGCCGTCTTTTGCGTACTTATCAAGTATCGCTCCTGAATATGCCGGAAGCTGGATCTGAGTCCCGTTAAGAAGAGATAACGAGTCAACACTCTTTTCAAAACTCTTATAGTCGATCGTCCTCAGATGTATCCTTCCCGTCTCATCCGTCCGCATGTCATATCTGTCAATAAATCCGGTGAACCTTAGATCAACGCCTTCATATGGAATATCAAGGCTTAATCCGCCATTTCCAATCTTCTCTTCAATACCTTCAGGAACAAACCCTGTGGCAACGGAATCTCCAAGGACTCCTCTGAACATTTTTGTAAACATTCTTCTTAGCTTTGCATATGTATCCATCTCAAAGGCTTTATCCTTCGGATTGCCTTCTTTATCAACAGTTCCGAACAAAGCCCTTGAAGATACTGCGCTCTTAAGACATTTATCTGCAAATCCGGCGTATTTCTCATCGTCATCAAGAAGTTCCTGAGCCATTTCCCTGAATCTCGCCGGATCTCTTCCGCTGCCGTCACGCAGGGTTGTGTAAGCCGCCTCAAACATTCCGTGGATAAGGCTTCCGAAAGAGTTCGCCTGTATCTTAGTATTATCTTCCCTTGGCACAGCTCTGATCTGCCTCTGGATCATGTATTGGAACGCACATTCTCTGAAACTCTCAATAGATGAAACACTCGTATAGATAACTTTGCCCGTTGTTCCGTCTTCTTTCCTTACCGTGAGAAGCCTTGCCATAACATCAGCGGGGATATCGTCATCTTCACAGTTATGCCTGAACTTAACCGGTTCTCCGGCAACAGGATTCTTAAACGTATTCACTATGTGGTATTCCTCTGATGCAAACTGTTCCAGATACTCGAAAACCCTGCTCTTCGGTTTGCCGTATTCATGAACCATATAGATCATTTCAGTCGGAGCTCCCAGGAGCAGACATGAAGTTACAAACTCCTCCCTCATCTTGCTCTGTGCTTTGTCAGGAAGGTCGATAGAATCCGTCGATTCCGACAGATGCCTGAGTTCAGTGCCGCTTAAGAGTCCTTCCCTCATTCTTCTGTAAGGGAAATTATCCTTTTGGGCGCCTATGATAAACAGAACCCTGCATCTGGTAACAAAAGCATGTTCCGGTGTCGTTATCTCAATAGAGTCAACTTTAAGAGGAATGGTGCCTTCAGTACGGTTCCTCATATCAGTCCTTATCATGGTCAGGAAGTCCTTCTGACTTATCTTACAGTTGTTCATCTCATGCGTGGAGCACATAAGAAGGCTGACAAGCTCGTCATACCCTCTTACCAAAGCAACCGCTGAAGCATCATCTCCTCTTGATAAGAACTCATCTCTGAGAGGTTCGATAAATCCTCTCATTCCGTTAAAGAATTCAAGACTCTTACCGGCTTTGCCGGACAGCGTCTCCTCGCTGAAGATCGCGTCACATGCCTGTCTCATCGGAACAAGAGTACGCAATACCACGTAATCGTAAAAGAATCTTCCGCTGTCAACAAAGCCTTCCTTATAACCCGGCACTGTTCCTTCAAATATCCAGAGCTTATATCTGTTCCTGTGTCCGTCTTCTTCAGGATCAATATAAGCATCTTTATCGAAAAGGCGTCCCGCATCAGTGATATTCCTCGCGAAACAGTAATTCTCGAAGCTGTCCGCGATGTAAGGCGGAACCCTGAGCATTCCGGAGCGCATCGCCTTCATTACAAGTTCC
Organism: Oscillospiraceae bacterium; assembly: GCA_902776845.1. Taxonomy (GTDB): domain Bacteria; phylum Bacillota; class Clostridia; order Saccharofermentanales; family Saccharofermentanaceae; genus Saccharofermentans. Next base: position 9,160 of record CACYRM010000020.1, on the reverse strand, counting down.
AGCGTATAGCCGGATCTCGGAAGTTCAAGCAGTATCTGCATCATGTACGGAACCACCGTGCCGCCCAAAGCGATCTTACGGTCAATAAAGATATCCAGACCGTACATCTCCGCCGTACTTCTCATGCGGTTCATAATGTCTTCATTGCAGCATACAATTCTTATGTCACGGTATCTGAATCCATGATTCCTCGTAAGATCAATGATCTCGTTAAATATGTATCCGACTCTGTCATCAACACCTGAAAGCTCTGCAAGTCTGACTCTGCCCTCAGCTTCAGGAATATCCGGTGCAAAATCACCGGCAAAGCCTTCCGCCAGAAGACTTAATACATCCGCACCGCAGGCAGATTCAAGTTCTGACCCCGCTGCGCCCAGTCCTTCGAGCATTGCGCGGAAATCCTCTCCGTTCTTAAATACAGAAGAAAAATCCGGACCATTCTTTCCGGTTAAAACATTGAATCCGATATCGCAGCCGAGTCCGGATAACAAAGTAACAAGCCTGATTTCTTTTGGGGTAAGCATACGTGTGGATCCGAAGCCGATAAACACGATGCTCGATCTCAAAACAGCCGACAGACCGCCCGTCCTTCTAGGGTTCTTTATATCAGGGTTATACGAAGACAGCTTATCACAGGCAAGCGCTATCGGTTCTCTCAGGAGATTAAGACCATACTTAACGTTAAGCTTCTCAAGCTCGCACATTATAAGATGAAGGTCTTTGAGCTTATTGACAAATGCCACATTGGAACCGGGATTGTCAAGCACCCTGACCGCCTTGTCAATATCACCGGTCATTATGCCGTACCTTGAGAAATCACCGAGAAGGGCAATCATCATATTGATATAGTCTATCCTTGAAGACAGTGTCCCGAATGCCTTTAGCTTATCCCTGTTATTTACCAGGATATTATAGATAGCATTACGGAGCATGATCTCGCCGCCTTCGGCAACGTAATTGGTACCGAGAGCGTCAAGGATATTGCCGGCAAGTCTTCTGAAGCTCAGAACATCGCCTTTTACAAGTGAGGAAGACAAAGTCAGTTTGCCTTCTCCCGTATCAACAGTACTGTTTACCTTCGCGAATTGTTCTTTAAACGCAAGGACCTCACGTTCAACCTGCGCCTTCGCAAATTCAGGCGCGACAAAGATGATCTCCCTGCCCTGTGATTCCTTTACCGCATCTTCGATCACTTCGCGTGAAACAGGTCTTACCGCACTGTAAGTCTTGAATCTGATCATGTTGCTACCTCGAAAATCTTTCTAAATAGATTTTACGATTAGACGGGCTGATTTCAAAGCGATTAATAGGACAGATTCCCGGGCGGGAAACCGAAAGCATTGAGGACATGGTGAACCATCATTTTCCGCGAAAAATCAGGTTACGATCTCAATATTATCAACACTCCTGCGTGACCAGTCATTGGACAGATCCATATTCTGCCAGTCTGACCTGTGGCAGCTGAAACTGACAGTCAGGGTATCTCCTTCGTCCAAAGAACCACTGCCAAATGAGATCGTAAGACAGGTGTCTCTGTCTTCACCGGAACACGATGCAAATGTTCCGTCAACATCACCGGTCAGGGCTGTATATCCGCCCGAAGAGGAATTGACTGCTGCATGGTAACAGTCAAAGACCAATGAACCGCCGTCAGCGGTTAAATAGTAATTGACCAGAAGATCAGTCAGATCGACCGTTTCCTCACCCTTGTTAGTAATCTCAAGCGTGCCTGCAATAGCGTTTGCACTCAGCGAACTGTCATCATACTTCATGGTGATGCTGAGATCCCCGACAGAGACCTGACCGCCTGACGGTGAGGAAGGTGTCCTGGAAGAAGTCCCTGTGCTCTGTTCCGGAACAGGTCCTCCGGCAGATCCGCCGGATCCCGAACCTTCCTCATCAGGCAGAATTCCGAAAACAACTTTTCCGTTGTCAAGCAATACAACACCGGAGGGATTGTTATATGAATAATCGTTTCCGTTATCCCATGCTCCGTTAGGGCTAGTCATCCTGACCTGTATCTCGGATTTGTATTGTGACTGTCCGCCGGGTCTCAGGTTCCCGTCATCGAAAACCACAGAAAGATAGTAGATATGGTTTTCCTCATTCCAGACTTTAAGCCCGTCAACTATTCCGGACTGCATGTAATTGGTCGTTATGTTTACGCCTGATACATCACCGCCGTTCTCGTATATCTCTGAAAGATCAACGTAGTATCTGAATTCAAGATCCTCTGCTGTTCTTGCGGGCCAGGCAGTCCTGTTATAGATATAAGCTTTTATCTCGGCAAAATCCTGTCCCTCCACATTGAGACTGCATTCAGCGGAATACTCGTCACCGGGCACTTCTTCCACTGCTCCGAAATCAATCAGCGTCTTGCCGTGATACTTTGAATACATCGCGGCCATAAGACCCGTAAAACCAGCGTTATAATCACAGGCGACCTCATTCATGGTATAGTCATTGACCGTATCGGAATAATTGTCAGACGCATCCGGACCGCCTACCAGCGCGCCGTAGAGAGTATGTCTTGATTCGCCGGGCTCATTCATGTTATCGCAATAAGAACCCTGGCTGGTCCTGTGATGAGGATGTTCCGGAGCATTCTCTCCGAATCCCACAACAAAGGATCTTCCCGATGAACCCAGAGCATAGTTTGCCTGTGATACGGCAAAATCCCAGTAAACAGATACTTTATCCGAAGGACAGCCTTCCCATCTGCTGTAAACTGCCGCAACATACGCAGTAGTTGTCGCATATCTCAAAGAACCCCACTGGTCGAGCCATGCAAGCCCCTTGGGTGAATATGTTATACGCTGTCCGTCAGATGTGCCGCATGACCAGTAATCCAGATGTTTCTGGACTTCATCCTTATATGTCTTTTCGCCTGTTATCTCAGCCAGCATAACTGCCGCTCCGATATGAACATCATCCCAGCATAAAGACCAGTCAAAATCGTGGCCCGCCTGCGAAAAACACGACTTCGCGTTATCCAGATATTTGTTTTCTCCGGTCGCAAGATAAAGCCAGCTTCCGGCCCATGCCAGTTCATCGTAGAATCCGCTCCAGGAATTATAGAAACCGTTTGCGGCAGTATATCCGGAATCACTGCGGGTTGAATCCGAGAAGTCATACAGACTTTTCGCATGTTCAAGACAGAGCTTTGAATAATCAGGATCCGAATCCTTGAAGACCACTGAAGCAACAGCAAGCGCTGCGGCAGCCTCTCCGGTAACAGCCGAACCCGGATCATTCTTTGTTACGCAATATGACGGTCTGTTCATGGTCATGACCTCGCAGGGGCCCCACCATGAGTGATCAGCATTTCCGTCGCCGACCTGGTAATAGAAAACTTCCGGTTCGGGATGACATTTGATCAGATAATCACAGACCCATTTTATGTCTCCCAGAATGTATTCCGTCTGACCGCTCTGTTCGTAAGAATCACGGTCTTCATATACCGACCATCCGAGCATAGCGGCGGAATAAGCCATAGGAAGATTAAACTTGACGTTGTCACCTGCATCATACCATCCTCCGGTAAGATCAAGTCCGTTATCCTTTCCGTCGTCAAGACCGGAATCACCGCGCCAGTTACACCTGGTCTGTTCCGGAAGATGTCCGCTTCTCTGAAGTTCATAGAAAAGGACTGATTTCTGAAGTGCCTCACCGTAGTTATAATCTCCGGTACCCTCGATGCCTTCGTAACCGCGTCCGATTTCCGTTAATCCAGCCGTCGTATGCGTTCCTGCGGGATTTCCGTCAAAAGAGCCGGACGTTGAATCTGTTGTGTCTGACGAAGCTGAAGTCACCTGAGACTCCACAGTTGAATCACTGTTATCTGCTGTCTGTCCCTTATTGCAGGCAGTTAAAGCCATAACTCCCGAAAGCACAAGAGCTATGATGCTGTTCGTTCTTTTCATATGAACCTCCGAAAAATGTTAGTCCTATTATACGCCTGAAGTTCAAAAGTCATTCAGACCTTCTGCAACAGGAACGACCATTTTCTCGATAAATTCCACTCTGTCAAATATCCGGGGTTTAAATGTTCCGGTTACACCGACTGAGATATTTTTCTCTTTGTTGACATAGATTACGTTTCCGCCGTCTCCGATAGCCGCGAAAACCTCCCTTTCCTCATAAGGCTTATACCACAGATAACCGTAGCTCATATATCCGAACATCCTTCCGAGTCTGATATGAGGCGACGTCATATCATTGAGGTATTCCTCTGAAACAACGCGGTTTCCATGGTAAACGCCGTTCTGCAGAATCATTTCGCCGATCAACGCAAGATCATTTGCGGACATGCATAATCCCCAGCCTGCCGTAACAGTGTCCTTAGGATCCGAATACCATTCATTTCCTTTGGGCTCCTTGCTCATAAGAAAATTGAACTGGTCCTCTTTGGAGCTGTCGCCGTGGATCTTATGTTCCGGTATCCCAAGAGGAGTAAAAAGATTTCTGTTTGCGAAGTCAATGCACTTCTGCCCTGCCGCGTTTTCGATTATCCCTGACAGGATCTGTATTCCGAGCGATGCATACTTGAATTTACCCGTAATGCCTGCTCTTCCGCCAAGAAGGTCAAGTGCCGCTTTCGTCCAGTCATCCGTAGTGCACACCTTCTTCCATGGCTCTGACCTGTATTTATACGGAGCCGTCATGGTAAGAAGATGCCTGAGCGTAACTTCGTAAATGGTCTTCTCGCCGCGTTTCACCTGATATGAAGGAAAGAAATCCAGGACCTTCTGATCAACATCTTTGATGTATCCTTTATCGATCGCTATACCTGTAAGCAACGACATCACGCCCTTGGTGACAGACATAACATTGACGGCATCTTGAGCCGAAAAACCGCGCCAGCAATCCTCATACACGGTATTGCCGTTTTTTATTGCGCATATCTGGCAGATATTGCTTTCATTTCCGGTATTATTCAAAACATACTTATGAAACTCTTCTTTATCCATTTTTAAACCTCTTCCTTGATCGTTATGAGGACGTCCGATAAGAAGGCTAATATGATTAAAAATTATTTTCAAGAGTTATTTTGAGATAAAAAAGCCGGGAATAATTCCCGGCTAATAATGTGCGTTTATTCTGTTAACGTTAAACTACAGACTGTCATTCTGATCACCGGAAGAGTTTTTCAGAAGCTGCTCCGGATAATTGTGTTGTCTGCCCTCATAAGGATTTTCGCCATACTCCATAAAAAGAAAATTCTTCTCGTGCGAAGTCACATTATTGACCTCACGCGTATAATAGATCCCGCCCTGGGAGTATTCTTCAATGTCAGGAGCGAAATCTCCGTAATTGTTATTCTTATTCAGGATCAGATAAGTAATGAACAGGCTTAACGCCAATGCGGAAAACACCCCTAATCCGATATACATTCCATAAACCAAAACATAACTGTCCATCGTATTCATAATCATCACTCCTGCCTTTTCTTAACAAACTTAAAGATCGCTTCGGACTGTGTAAGCTTCAGATTCTTAAGGATCTTTTTTATACCGAAAAAGCCCTTGGCAAAGAAAAATGATTCCATGGCTATAAGTCCTGCTACCGCATTAAAATAGATTTGGGACATGCCGAGGAATCTGTTCTCAGATGCCCAGAAACAAAAAGCACTTAACGCCAGAGTAATAACAAAGATCGAGACCGCGATCGTATATATCTTTTTCTTCTGCCAAGGCATAGTCCCGACCACTTTGCCAGTCTGTCCGTTGACGAGCACGGTATATGGTTTGCCTTCGAACTTGAAAGTGAAAAACCATACGGGCATCATCATATAGATGGGATCATCATGTATATCCACATGATAGATCGAATCCACGATCTTAACATTCCTGGCCTGAACGCTTTTTACGACTTCGTCTTCAAACATCTTATGGCATCTGTATGCCGTAGACGCGCGAAGGTCATAATAGTTCAGATCTGATCTGTTGGAATAAAAACCGTTAAGGTAATCCTCGTCGAATTCCTTGGCATCCTCCAGATAGAACGGCTCCAGTTTGCGGCTGATATCATCACTCAGGATATTGGATCCGTCGATCGGAATATTCTTGAACTTTACTTTGCCGGCCCTTGAATAATATCTTATCTCAGAATGCTTTCCCTGTTTGACTTCACCTTTGATATAGTCAGCTTCCGTATAGTCCGTGTTAACTATCCAATAAGGAATGTATATTCCGCGGAGATTCGCCGGAATGCACTTATCCTTTACCTCCTTCGGCACGATCGGATTCTTCAGAAACCTGAGCCTTATATACTTGACAGCTTCCTCTTTTGTAACCTGGAACGGAACGATCCCGTCAGGTCTGTACTCTTTGGATACCCTGTCAAATACTATTGCCGGATTTCCGCAATAGACACAGAATGTTGAAGACTCCGTATCACTGGTAACAACTTCAGCACCGCAATGACTGCAGAGATAGACTCTGGTGTCATAGTATTTTGAATGGAGTTCCGCATTCTTATCTTCAACATCTTCCGGCCGGAATGCGCTGCCGCAGGTGGCACATTCAAGCTTTTGTGTAGCCGGATTAAATATCAGTTTTCCGGCACAATTCCCGCATAAAACCGCCATTTAACTTTACCTTCCTTATTCCATGTAAAGATGATTATAACATTTTTATTTGACTGTTTCATAAATATCAATGTCTTTACGGCTCTTCAATGAAGGCCCGAATTCTTGCGAAAAGGTCACCCGTCAGCAGTTACCGGTATAGACATAATTCAGTTTTTCCCGTGCAGCCTCTGCCAGGGCATAAACGGTGCTCACCGGAGTTGCGGGACGGTCAGTCATATGAAAACAGGGGAAGAACCGTGATACATGTAGAACAATATCATGCCCTGTTGTATTTCCGTTTTTGTCCTTGAGAGATGCTATCCATGCCGTCATCTCACGCATCATTTCCTCTGAATCGTTAATACCCGGAACTATAAGACATGTAAGTTCCACATGAGCAGTCTTAACCGCCTCCTGTATGAACTCCATGGTCATATTAAGATTTCCGCCTAACACTTTTGAATAAGTTTCGGCATCAAAGCACTTCAGATCGATATTCATTGCATCAATATAAGGACTTATCTCATCCAGCACCGGTAATCCGGCAGTACCGTTGCTGACGATCACGCTTTTCAGACCGCGTGAATGCGCGAGCTTAGCCGTATCCCGAACAAATTCATAACCTATCAGCGGTTCATTGTATGTAAAGGCAATGCCTATATTTCCGTTTCTCTTTTGTTTTTCGGCTATTACCACAAGCTGCTCCGGCAATATCACATCAGAGGAAACCGCATACTCTTTAGCCTCTCCGCCCCATGAGATCTCATTGTTCTGACAAAAAGGACATCTTAGATTGCATCCGTAACTTCCTACAGAAAGTATCCTTGTACCCGGATAAAACCTGCGAAGAGGTTTTTTCTCAATGGGGTCCAATGCGATCGAAGTGATATGACCGTAATTTGCAGGTGCCGTTTTATCAGAAAGACCTATCCTTGCACCGCAAAACCCTATGCTTCCTTCTTTCAGATCACAATGTCTGAAACACACATGACACTTTGTCATCAGATCCTCCGGAACCTATACATGACGCACCACTTCAAAGCGCTGAAGATAATACTTCTCACCGGGCTTGATACCGCCTTTTTGCATCGCGACAGCAACCTGATAATCAACAGTATCGACACCCTCGAGATCAGGAAGCAGCAGACCGCGTCTTCCGTCACGGGTATAAACGATAACTCCGTATTTCTTAACATCAAGCTGATCTTTTGATTCAATGTCTTCGGGCTCGCCCAGCACATCCACATTGATCTCAAGCATGGGGAGTTCATCTTCAGTTACCGGATCAAAGCGCGGATCCCTTGAAGATGCGCTTACGGCATTGTTTGCTATCTCCTGCGCGAGGCTCGGAGCGGTCGGTCCTATGGTTCCGATACAGCCGCGCAGCCTGCCGCACTTATGTATGGAAACAAACGCACCGGCACGTGTATTTAAAAGCAGATCAGGTATTTCATCACCTTGCGAAATCAGATTAATATCATCCGGAATACTGATCCTTCTGCGCTTCTTTACATAGCTTTCCACAGACAGTCTGGCAAGCCTTACGAAAATATCGGATCTGCTGATCTTATCAGCCAGTTTTTCTTTTTCATTCATAAGATATTTTTCGAGAAATGCGCGGTCATGATCTTCGCCTGTCTCAGGATAAAAAGAGCAGATACCGTATCCAACACCGGTGACATCCTCATGAGAGAAAACTTTAGTCCTGACCTTCCTGCTGTCCAGGCAGCCGGCCATGATCACAAAAGAACGGTGTCCGCACTCAGCAGCTTTATCACAGAAATCCTCACTGAAATCAAACAGTTCATCAAATGCTGCCCGTCCCATGACATCCATGATGCGTTCATCATACTGAGGACCTTCTTCAGCAAAGCCGTAAGGTCCGTAATCCTGCAATTTATGTGAAAGATCTCCGCTTGCCACAAATACGGTTCTGCGGTCAAGTGATTCAACTGCTTCATTAATGATCAGACCGAGTCTGTAATGCTCCGTCAGAGGAAGTCCTGAAAGACCGATCCTGACTATCTTTCCGCCTTTGTATTTTTGTCGGATAAACCACAGGGGAACCATAGTTCCATGGTCCAGTTCACTGCTTTCCTCACCCAGTGTGCCGCAGGGAAAACCTTCGCTGTCAGCTATCTCACTGATCTTATCGACAAGGTCTTCATCGTATTCTTCCAAGAACCTTATGCCAGGTGCGCCAAACCTTGAGAAAGACCCTTTCGCGCGCTTGCCCGGAGAAATGTGAAAATAGTCAGCATACATTACTGAATGAGGACTTGTGATCACTATCGTATCAGGCTTAAGCGAAGCGATCTCTTCCGCGATCTTCTCATATGATGAGACAGTCTTAGCAACCTGTTTCTCATTTCCGCGCCCTACTTCAGGAACGATCAAAGGAGGATGTGGGACCATAAACGAAGCTAATACAGACATAATGTTACCCCGTATATTTTTCGCCGAAAACTTACGGTTAGATTATATCAGATATCACTGCTGTTACTTAAGACGTCTCATACACCTCATCGCGTTAAGGATGGCAATGATAAGAACTCCTACATCGCCGAATACCGCAAGCCACATATTGGC
>CACYRM010000019.1 GCA_902776845.1 Oscillospiraceae bacterium | reverse complement strand
GTGATCTTACGGACATCAGGATCAAGGTGGCATGCTTCAGCAAGACCGCCAGCGTTGTCTGCGATAGGTCCGAAAGCATCGATGGAAACCGTAGCGCCGACAAATGCAAGCATACCGAGAGCGGAGATTGCGATACCGTAAGAACCGCAGATAACACCGGATACGATCAAAGCGATGATGATAACGAGTACAGGGAGAAGAACTGATCTGGAACCTACAGCGTCACCCTTTGTTACAACGAAAGCCTCACCTTCGGTGCACATCTCAGCGATCTTCTGTGTAGGCTTGTGATCAGTTGATGTGTAGTACTCTGTGATGATACCGATTGCGATACCTGCTACGATACCCATTACTGAAGAAACCCAGGGTGAAGCCCAGCCGAACTTGAATCCGTAAACAGCAAGATCTTCAGCAGATACGCCTGTGTTGTTAAAAATAAAGTAAGCAGCAACACCGCCGAAAATGACTGTGCAGCCTGCAGAGATCCATGTGGAGAGGTCGAGCTCTCTTGAAGGATTATCGCCCATCTTCTTGATGTTAGCGAGGCCCAGACCGATAAGGCATCCTACAAGGCCGCAGCCTGCGAGGATTGTCGGGAAAAGAACTGTTGCATAGAATGTAGCGTCAGAAACCGTCTCACCGTGTGTCTGATAAAGCGTAACAGCGATCATGATGGAAGCTGACATTGTGGCAACGAATGACTCAAGGAGGTCAGAGCAGTTGCCTGCGATATCGTTAACGTTGTCACCGATAAAGTCTGCGATCGTGTTAGGGATTCTTGAGTCATCCTCAGGAAGGTCATGTCTGAGCTTACCAAGGATATCAGAAGAAATGTCTGCTGCCTTTGTGTAGTTACCGCCTGCAACACGGTTGAACATTGCAACGATGGAGCAACCCAGGGAATATGTTGAAATTCTCATTACGTAAGGATTGCATGTAAGACCTGCAATAAGTCCTGAGCTTGAAGCGTCATGCTGAACACCGCCGAAGCAAAGGAGAACTGCGAGGAAACCCAACATACCGAAGCCCTGAACTGCAAGGCCGCTGATGGAACCGCCGCAGAGAGCAACCTTAACGGTCTCTCCGATTGAAAGGCTCTCTCTTGCTTTGTTCGATGTGCGGACGTTAGCATATGTAGCACTCTGCATACCGAGAACGCATACGATAGAGCTCATCAGAGCACCCATGAGGAATGTGATGCCGCTTGTCTTCTCAACAAAGAGTGTGAAGATAACAGCTACGGCTGCCACAACGATGGCGATGCTCTTGAATTCCGTCTTAAGGAAAGTCTGCGCGCCGGAACGGATGATACCAGATAATTCGATCATATCAGGTGTTCCTTCGGGCATCTTCTTAATACGGAAGTAGTTGAACGCAACGTAGATAAGCGCAAGCGCAACTACGCCGAGTACAATTAACCAGGAAGATGTTAACAATGACATATACCGGGCCCCCTCTTTAAAGAATTTGATATAGATTTTGTGAAGCATTCGGGCATAATAAACCCTACCTCAATTTAAACCGAAACGATTATACATATAATCCTATACTTTGACAATCAAAAAAAATCGGTTTTTACCATATAAAATAAAGATTGTTGTCGAATATTTTGAGAATTATTCCTTGATCAGTGAATCAACAAACAATTCAGGGTCAAAATCGGCAAGATCTTCCACTTTCTCGCCAAGACCTGCGAGGACTATCGGCTTTCCTGACTGGTAGGCAACGGCTATAGCGACCCCGCCCTTGGCACTGCCGTCAAGTTTTGTAATACCGACATAATCAAGACCGGTTACTTCACCGAAGCCCTCAGCCTGGATAACGGCATTCTGGCCTGTGGTGGCATCGATTATGAGCAATGATTTAATGACAGCATCCGGTGCCTCCCTCTCTATAACCCTTCTGATCTTCGCAAGTTCTTCCATGAGATTTTTCTTGTTATGTAGTCTGCCTGCAGTATCTACAAGAAGAACATCCGTATTACGGGCCTGTGCGGCATGTACCGCATCGAAAACAACAGACGCGGGATCCGCTCCCTCCTGCTCCTGGGCAATAACGGCAGTTCCCGTTCTCTCGCCCCAGGTCTTAAGCTGTCCTACCGCAGCCGCACGGAAAGTATCGCAGGCAGCCATAAGGACTCTTTTGCCTTCCTTTTTGTATCTTGCGGCCAGTTTTCCGGATGTGGTGGTCTTGCCGGTGCCGTTAACACCGATCATGAGGATTATATTGAGCTTGCCGGGCACTATCTCAATCGTCTCAGGGTCGCCCAATATCTCGAGCATTCTCTCTTTAACGGATGCGAGAACAGCTTCCTTGCTGTCGTCACCGGTCTTTTTGATATTCTCCTTGACCCTGTCCATTATGTCGTCGCTCGCCTGAACTCCGCAGTCGGCCCTTATAAGGAGCTCTTCGAGTTCATCGAGCATGTCCTCGTCAAAGCGTCCGCTTGAAGCAGCAAGCTTGGTAAAACTTCCCGCAAAGAAGTTCCTTGTCTTTTCGAGTCCTCTTTTAAAAAGATCAGCAAGTCCCATTATTTAAGCTCCATAGATAATATCTTCGATACGCCGCGCTCGGCCATGGTAACACCGTACATCTGGTCGCACGCTTCCATAGTACCCTTTCGGTGTGTAACAAGGATGAACTGGGATTTAGCGGAGTGTCTTCTTACGAAGTCCGTAAATCTCGTGATATTTACGTCATCCAATGCCGCCTCGACCTCGTCGAGAATGACAAACGGAGAAGGCTTCAATTCCTGAATAGCGAAAAGAAGTCCGATGGCTGTAAGGCATCGCTCACCGCCTGAAAGGAGTGAGAGATTCTGCAGTTTCTTTCCCGGAGGCTGGGCCTTGATGTCGATGGCACACTCGAGGACATCCTCTGAATCGTCGCCTAAAACGATCTCTGCCGTACCGCCTCCGAACAGATCCGTGAAGACCTGACTGAAGTTTTTATTGATAGTATCGAAATGCCCGGTAAACTCGGATCTCATCTTGTTGAGGAGATCTTCTATTACCTGCTCCAGATCCTTCTTGGCAGCTTCGATGTCGTCTCTCTGCCTGGTCATGAACTCAAGACGTTCGGACAGCTCGCTGAATTCCTGGAGAGCGCCGAGATTTACAGGGCCCAGTGCCTTGATTGAATTCTTCAGAGTCTGGATCCTCTTTGTCTGCTCACCGATCTTCTCAACAGGCTCCACGCTGTCCTTGATGTTGTCATATGTTGTCTCGTAATCTTCCCAGAGCCTGTTCTTGTTCTGGTCGATCTCGAAAATGATCTTGTCGTATTTGGAGACATGGGCATTGAGCTTTGAATGCAGCTCATTTATCGCATTAGTGCTTGAAGACAGTCTGTCACCGAAGGATGCGAGGTCATTTGAGATGGCAGATCGCTTCTCGAAGAGTTCTGCGATCTTCTCCTCCAATACCTTCTGCTGCTTCTCGTTCTCGTTGAGCTTTGCATCGAGTTCATTAATCTCTTTGGTTATGCTGTTAACTGTTTCTTTGGCTTCCTTGATCTGGGAATCAAACTTGTCTCTTCCCTGGTTAGCCTCTTCGATCTGCTTCTTGATATGGCCGATGAGGTCTAAGATACCGCTTCGCTCCGTGAGTTTGCGCTCAGCAAGAGATGCTGCCTCTCTTACTTTGGCAACGATCTGTTCGAGCTTTACAGCCTGCTCTTCGGAGATCTTCTGCTGTGCTTCGATCTCTTCCTGATAATCAGTGAGCTCGCCGTTTATATCATTCTCGATGCGCGAGAGTTCTTCCATATCTTCTTCAAGTCTGATCTTGGTCTTGGATACGGACTGCATATTCTCATCGAAATTAGCCAGTATCTTCTCTGTCTCTTCAAGTCTTGTCTTTGTATTGTTATATTCGCCCTCTGCCTTAACTTCCTCTAACTGGTAGAACTTGAGCTGTTCACCGAGCTGGGCGAGTTCACGTCTGATCGTACCGATGCCGTCATCGACTTCCTGGCGCTGGTCTTCTGAATCAGCAAGCTTTTTCTCGAGATCTGCAACTGTCTTGGTAAGCGCTTCAATCTCTGCTTTTCTTCCGAGGATACCCGTTCCGGCGCCTGTCTTTCTCAAGAAACCGCCCGTCAGAGATCCGCCGGGGTTAACAGAGTCACCTTCAAGAGTCATTACCTTATAGGCACGGCCCGTCTTGGAAGCTATTATTCTAGCGCTGTCCAGATCGTGGGCTACGATAATCCTGCCCAGAAGATTAGCAACGATGTCTTCAAGATCACGACTGCTCTTTACAAGTTCAGAAGCGACGCCGATATATCCGTTAACACTCTTTGCCTTACGGAGATCATCATCATCAATATATCTTGCTCTGATATTCTCAATAGGAAGGAATGTAACTCTTCCGAGTCTTCTATCCTTAAGGATACTGATAAGTTCGGCTGCATCAGCTTCGCTCTTGGTAACCACATTGTTAAGAGAATTACCCAGAGCAGTCTCGATAGCCGTCTCATACTTGCTGTCAGTAGTGATGAGATCACCTAATACACCTACCATGAGGCGCTTTACGGTTCTGTCGACATCTGCCTCGTCGAGCAGGTGCTTAACTGATTCCTGGTAACCTTCCTTACGTCTCTCGATATCCTTCAGAGTCTGGAGTTTGGACTCTTCTGCCGAGAGTTTCTTGTTATTTACTTCAAAGAACCGGTTGAGTTCTTCCTGGCGTTTTCTTAATTCTTCGAGCTTTGTGTTGCGGGCTTCAATGTCACCTGTAACATCACCCTTGATCTTCTTTATCTCTGACAGTGCCTTCTCTTCTTCCTCGAGCTTTGAACTCAGTTCAGCCTTTCCGCTCTCGGATTGAGCTCTAGCCTCCTGCATCTCCCTGATCTTGTCATCAAGGGCAGTAATGCCTGCCTGGCATTCTGTAAGCTTCTTTCTGGTCTCGAAAAGTTCTTCCGTCTTTGCCTTTACCTTGGAATCCGCTTTGCCGGCTTCTTTTCTGCTGGTCTCATATTCCTCGAACTTGGCAAGACGCTCCTTATCGAGTTCTTCGCTTAAGATCTTGGCATCGTTGGCAGCCTTCAATAAGCTGTCAGCCTTCTCCTTCTTCTCGTTAAGCTCACCGGTAAGCTTGGCAACCGTCTCATCAGTTGATTCCAAGTCAGACTTGAGTTCTTCGATCCTCTGGTTGGTCTGGTTTAATCTCTCGATCGATACCTTCTTATCTGTCTGAGCTTCGTGCTCGTACTCTGTGAGGTCTGATAGATCCTGACGTCTGTCTTCGATCTCATTATCCAGGGCTTCGCTCTTTGCGACGATCTCCTGATTGCTCTTTCTCAACTGGTTGAATTCGTCTTCACGCTCTTTGATCTCTTTCTCGAGCTGCTCCTTAAGACCGGCGGAATCACCCATCTCTTTATTGGCTTCGGTGATCTTGTGAACGAGAAGCGATGTCTCGAGCTTCTTTAATTCTTCGTAGTTCTCATTGAACTTGCGTGCCTTGCCGGCCTGCTCTTCAAGAGGACCTTTGCGCTCTTCAAGTTCTCCGAGAATGTCATTTATCCTTACAAGATTCTGCTCGGTGGTATTGAGTTTTCTCTGTGCCTCGTCCTTGCGGACACGGTATTTGACGATGCCGGATGCTTCCTCGATGACCCTTCTTCTGTCTTCGGATTTTGTGGAAAGGATATCGTCTACTCGTCCCTGACCGACAAGCGAATAACCGTCTCGGCCGAGACCCGTATCCAGGAAAAGGACGGTAATGTCTTTAAGACGGCAGTTGACCTTATTGATCTGATATTCGGATTCGCCAGACCTGTAAAGCCTTCTGGTAATACAGATCTCGGGAAAACCGTAATCGATATATCCGTCCGAGTTATCGAATGTTATGGATACCTCGGCATAATTCATGGAACGTCTGGCTGATGTGCCGTTAAAAATGACATCTTCCATCTTGCCGCCGCGGAGCTGCTTTACGCTCTGCTCACCTAATACCCACCTGACCGCGTCACTGATATTGGACTTTCCGCTTCCATTAGGACCAACCACGGCCGTCAGACCGCGGTCAAATTCAATACAAGTGTAATCGGGGAAGGATTTGAACCCCTGAAGTTCCAGTTTTTTAAGATACATTCCTTAATCAGTTCCGTATTGATCCTGTTTTTTACGCAAGCATTATAACCCAAACAGGATCTTTTTGTAGGACAATATGCTCAGCAGCCTTCCGGGTAAAGGCGCATATACTCCTTTATGCCCTTTTCCGCGCACTTTTGCTCGGCATCTTTCTTGCTGTGACCGGTCGCGCTGGCGAGGAGGACATCATCCGAATAGACATTGACATCAAATTCCTTCATATGCGCAGGACCGCGCTCGCCTGTAACCTCAAACCTGATAGCATGCTGGAAACCTCTGGTCTGCGCAAGTTCAAGCAGCCTGCTCTTGTAATCCAGGAAGATCTCGCCGTTCACCGCTTTCTGAACCGTCTCGGTAAGATTTTTCAGGATACATTTTCTGGCCTGTTCGAATCCGCCGTCAAAATACACTGCCGCTATGACCGATTCAAAACAATCAGCCAGCGTTGAATCCTTGTCATTTCCTCCGCTCTGCGCCTCACCCTTGCCCAGAAGGAGATAGTCTCCAAGATGAAGCCTTCTTGCAACCTCTGAAAAGGATTTTTCGCAGACAGAGACACTGCGCATTTTCGAGAGATAGCCTTCATCAGCCTGAGGCTTCAGTTCATAGATCATCTGTCCTACGACGACATCAAGAACGGCATCACCGATAAACTCGAGTCTCTGGTTGGATTCCCAGTGACCTCTTCCGTTCTCGAAAACATAAGTTGTATGGGTCAGAGCCGTCTCGAGGAGCGACTTGTCTTTAAAGACATATCCCAGATCTTTTTCTAAATTCGAATAATCAACCATATAATTTATTTACGGGAAACGGCTGAATGCATTAACACGCACCCAGCCGTCCAAACTTCAAAGTTAATTCAGAGATCAGTGATCTCCGGTATATTAGCCCTCTGTGAGGCTCTGAATATACTCGACTGCATCCTTGACGGTAACAACCTTCTCAGCTACGTCATCAGGGATCTCGATCTCGAATTCCTGCTCCATAGCCATAACAAGCTCAACCATATCAAGAGAATCTGCGTTGAGATCGTCAACGAAAGAGGAATCCTCAGTAATTGTATCCTCATCTACGCCGAGCTGATCAACGATCATCTGCTTAATCGAGTCGAAAAGTTCTTCATTTGTCATAATTAGTACCTCCGTACGATTCTAAATAAATCCACAAACTGTTTTTAATGTAAGTTAAGGTTTTTGTCAATAGGCTATTTTGACTGTCGAAGTTCTTTGACATTTACCCTTTAAGGTATTGTTTTCCTTTAATAAGATAGTCAACACCCGAAACGATCGTCATAATAACACAAATTCCGAAAAGCACATCTCCGATCACCGTTACGGCGCAGATCCTTAACGGATACCCGTCAAAGCCTGACCCGGTTATCTTCATAAGCAGGGGTTCGAACATAAGATATATCAGGGCGACCATCTGGGTTACGGTCTTGATCTTGCCGATCATCTTTGCCGCAATAACCTCACCCTTGGCAGCAGCTATCATCCGGAGGCCGGAAACCGCGAACTCCCTTAAAATGATTATCATTACAGCCCAGGCAGACAGCCTTCCGAGTGCGATAAAGCCAAGCATTATGCTGATAACAAGGATCTTGTCAGCAAGCGAATCAAGGAACTTGCCCAGGTCGGTAATAAGGTTATACTTACGCGCGATCTTTCCATCGGCAGCGTCAGTAAGAGATGCGAGGATGAATACCCCTGCAGCAACCAGCATGCCGTTGGAATTGATGAAACTGTTCCATCCCTGAGGCTGCCAGCCGAAGATATCTACTGGCAGCATAAAAAGGAGAGTTACCGGGACAAGAATGATCCTCAGGACCGAAAGCTTGTTGGGAAGATTCATGACCTGACCGCTCCTTAATTACAAAATATTAATCTCTTTAAAGAAATCATCATAATAATATACGAAAAAAAATATCCGTCAAATCGTAACAGCAGTCATATCGTAATCATCAGAGCAGTCTACGATCCTGGCTTCAACGATATCACCTATATGAAGTTCGCCTTCCTGAGACGCAATAAATATGACAGGATCGACTTCGGGAGATTCGCCATAACTTCTTCCGATATAAAAGATTCCGTCTTCAGATACAGAACAGATATTGACTTTTGTCACTGTTCCGAGTCGCTTTTGTGACTGTTCGGCAGAGATCTTCTTCTGAAGCTCATATATCTCGTCATATCTTCTCTGCTTGGTCTCTTCATCCACCTGGTCAGGCAAGTCATAGGCGGGAGTTCCCTCTTCCGGCGAGAAGATAAAGCATCCGAGCCTGTCGAACTTCCACTTTTTGAGGTTCTCTTTCATTATCTGAAAGTCCTCCTCGGTCTCACCCGGAAATCCCACCATAACAGTAGTTCTGATAATACAGTCAGGCATAGCCTTCCTGATCATTTCGAGTCTGGACGTTATGAGTTCTGCATTGTCTCTCCTGTACATGGCTTTGAGGATCTTATCCGAACCGTGCTGTATCGGGATATCAAGGTAATGGGTAACCTTCGGGTTATTGGCCATCTCTTCTATCAGGTCAGGTGTGATGCCGTCCATATAGCCGTACATGACACGTATCATCTCGATACCGTCTATCTCCGAGAGTTTCTTCAAGAGCTCCGCAAGACGTCTTTCCTTATACAGTTCGATACCGTAATTCGTAGTATCCTGGGCAGCAAGAACTATCTCCTTAATCCCTTTGGAAGCAATGATCTTTGCCTCTTCGATGATCTCATCCATGGGACGGGATACAAAGGTTCCTCTGATCAGCGGAATAGCGCAGAAACTGCATCTGTGAAGGCACCCTTCCCCTATCTTGATCCATGCAAAACCCTGAGTGGATATCTCCCTGTCAGTAACAAGGTGGCTGAATCCGCCTTTTCCTGAAGTAATATTGATCTTATCAGCGTCAGGATCAGCAAGTTCATTTACAAGCCTTGCGACAACATCAACTATATCCCCGTAGTGAGCCGTTCCCAGGACCGCATCGACTTCAGGGAGTTCTTTCAGAATATCTTCAGGATATCTCTGTGACAGACATCCCGAGACAACTATCTTCTTTACATTGCCCTCAGGAACCTTATAATCCGCCACCTCAAGTATCGCATCTATAGCTTCTTTCTTCGCTGACTCTATAAATCCGCAGGTATTGATAATGACAATGTCAGAAAGGGCTACATCGTTTATCACATCGTAGCCTGCCTTCTTAAGTTCTGTGGACATGTTCTCGCAATCGATCAGGTTTTTTGAACAGCCGAGTGCGATAAGGGTGATCTTTATGTTGTGATTAATCGAATTATCCATAGCAACGACTATAGCACACGAGCCTTTAAAAGAGCAAATATTCATCGTATATTATCTGTGAAAAGCGATAAAACTCTAAGACCGTCAGAAAAAACAGATGCTCATATCATTTGTGGTATTTTCTTATAAAACAACATTATTTTCGGAGGCAGGATGTGGAAAAGAAAATAACGGCTAAAAAGATTCCGGGAATAATCGGAGCTGTTTTATTCTTCGCTTCTTACTCTCCGTATTTTGTATTGGTCTATACGGGGATCGCCGGCACTCAGAGGGGGCTGTTCGGAGGAGCATATTTATACGGCTTTGATGCGATGTGGAAAATGTTTGTCTGGAACTGCATCGTCCCCATCTTCCCTTTATGCATACTGTACCAGCTCATATTCGGTATCTTCTATATCAGAAAGCATAAGATCCTTACCGTCATTACCCTGATAACCGCAGCTTCCGCTGCAGCTTCGATCCTGTCAGTCGGCTTCACATATGAGAATATGAAGAAAAGACAGATAAACGAAGATTTTGACCTGATCAGAAGTCATCTGTCAGAGGAATACGGCAATGAACTCTATTCATACTACGGCATCCGCGTCCTTGATTACGAAGGAAAAAGCTATATGTTAAGATCGACAGTACTTCCGGATGGAGCGGAATTTGCCGTCTATACAGATGAAGATTACACAAATGACCTTATATCCAGGTTTGAAATATGCAATGAGAACTTCCACAGTGAATATGAGGCTTACCTGGAAAGCAGGTTTGATCTGCCTGAAAACATGCATATCCAGGCAGAGATAACAGCGATTGATTTCGGCAGTTACCGTGACGGTGACGACTATACCATGCTGTTCGACAGAGCATCATACAGGATCAGCGGAATTATCGTTGAACTTGAAGAAGCTGATGATTCTGTCATAACAGAAACCCTTGAGAAAATATGGAAGGAACAGAGTCCGAAATATGAGAACAGGATGTCCAATGAGTCTGTAATCATGACCAGAGACTCGGATCTGGATGTCTACCAAGTATACATTAAAGTGAAAGGACAAAACGCTTTCAGCGTTACTGTCGTTTACAGGCTGTATAACAACAGTAATACCGCTTATGCAAACATAACCGTTTATTCTGACTACAAAGACAATACTTCTTTGGACAACACCCAGATAAAACTGGTACGATAAGCCGGCTTATACAAGCTGTTCAGCTGTTGGAATCAAGGAACTTCCTGAATGCGCTTACGGCTGTTTCCAAAGAATAACCTCTGAGTACTGCCAGCTTTACAAATTCTTCCTGCCTCTCAGAATAGTCCTCACCGGAACTGTTACCGTAGACAGCTTCAAACAGACTCAGACATGTATCGGTATCACTGTCAAGCGAAGCAATTATCTCATCAGAGCATTCAGGACTGATGCCTGCCTCCAAAAGACGCTTATAGATATATTGCCGGCTCTCCTGCTTCTTTCCGGAGCGGACAGCCAAAACCTTGCGCGAAGCACGCATATCATCAATATATCCGGTATCGATCAGGTGCTTTACAGCCCTGAACGCAATATCCTCAGAATAGCCCTTCTGCATCAGATAGACTCTTATCTTACCTGAAGAATATATACCGGTTCCGATATGCCTGATCGCACAGGTCACGGCTTCCCTGGTCGGATTAATATCAGACATCGATCCCTAAGATATCATCATCATCAGAATCATCGGTCACTTCATTATCAGGATTACCGCTGATAACCTCATCGGAATCATCATCAGCAGGCATATACGATTCTCTGATCTTCTCCTCGATCTCGTCCATAACATCGGGATGATCAATAAGATACTGCTTAGCCGCATCTCTTCCCTGGGCGATCTTTGCTCCGTTATAAGCAAACCAGGATCCGCTCTTGTCGATTATGTTGTTCTCGACACCAAGATCCAGGATACAGCCTTCGGATGAAACACCCTTGCCGTACATAATGTCAAACTCGGCTTCCTTAAACGGAGGAGCAACCTTATTCTTTACAACCTTAACCCTTGTGTGGCTTCCGACTACATCAGAGCCGTTACGGAGAGTCTCGACCTTCCTGACATCAAGTCTTACTGAAGCATAGAACTTGAGTGCACGGCCGCCCGGAGTAGTCTCGGGGTTACCGAACATAACGCCGACCTTCTCACGGAGCTGGTTAATGAAGATACATATCGTATTAGACTTGGAAACGACCGGTGCGAGTTTTCTTAATGCCTGGCTCATGAGCCTTGCCTGAAGACCGACGTGGGAATCGCCCATCTCGCCCTCGATCTCGGCCCTCGGCACGAGTGCAGCAACTGAGTCGATAACAACTACATCGATGCAGCCGCTTCTTACAAGGGTCTCGCAGATCTCAAGAGCCTGCTCACCTGTGTCAGGCTGTGACAAAAGAAGATTGTCGACATCCACACCGATATTGCCTGCATAAACAGGATCGAGCGCGTGCTCCGCATCGATGAATGCACATGTTCCGCCCATCTTCTGTGCTTCTGCAACACAATGGAGAGCTACTGTGGTCTTACCTGATGATTCGGGTCCGTAGATCTCAATGATCCTTCCTCTAGGAAGTCCGCCGATACCAAGCGCAATATCAAGTGTCAGCGCACCTGTAGGTACTGTATCTATCTCTATCTGTGTCTTATCACCAAGGCGCATGACAGCGCCCTGACCGAACTGCTTCTCAATCTGCGCCATTGCGGCATCAAGAGCTTTCCTTCTCTCATCTTTGTCCTGAACCTGGGCAACTGAGCCCTTGCCTGCATTCTTATTCTTAGCCATATCGTCCTCCCGAACAGTTTTGAACATTTGTTCTCATTTATGAGATTTATTCTATTGTTATGATACACTTTTGTCAACAAAATTGACCTTACAAATTCGAACAAATACCGACAAGTCCTTTTATTCGTACACACGATTTATAAAAACCATTAATCACTAGGTTTTCGCATATCTGAACACAGACAAAACCCGTATTATTCACGACATTTCCGACAGGAATCGGCAAAAACCGGCAAAACAGCGCCCGGCAAAACCAAGCTCAATATCCCTTATTTCTGTCAATAAGATTATTGAGCGGCAGACCTTTACCGTATTTTTCGAGATTTTCACAGAACATCCTGACATTTGTATCCAGGGTATGCTTAAGGGTAAGATTGCCTGCCACATGCGGGGTAATAAGAAGATTATTTGTTTTCCAAAGCCTGCTGTCTCCGGAGAGCGGTTCATTCCTGAAAACATCCAGAGCCGCGCCGCCGAGTCTTCCCTCATCAAGACTATCGCAAAGGGCATCCTCATCGACCGCTGAACCCCGCCCCACATTGACGACAAAAGAATCATCCGGAAGGAGCGCGATCCTCTCACGCGATAATATATTCCTGGTCTCAGGGGTATCAGGAAGGCTCATGACCAGAAGATCTGTTTCAGGCAGAAGTTCATCAAGTGATGAGATCTTCTTTACGCTGTCAAAAGCAGGTTCGGAGCATATCCCGCTCCTGCTGACTCCGGTAATGCTCTCCGGCTCAAAAGCTCTGGCTCTTCTTGCAAAGCAACAGCCGATATCACCTGTTCCCAGCACCAGTATTCTCGAATCCTTAAGGGACCTCTGGGGCACGGGGCTGCTCCAGTTGCGCGAAAGCGACTCACGGTAAGAGTAATCAAGCTTTCTCATCATCATCAGAGATACCGCGATGATATGCTCGGCTATGGTTACCCCGTATGCGCCGGATGAATTTGTAATCAGACAGTTTTCATTGGCGAAGACACCCGGCTTCATAATAAAATCAACACCTACTGAAGGAGCGGCAAACCACTTAAGGTTCTTATTCCTGACAGCATTTTTCATTCCGAAACCGTAGATAACTTCGCAGTCTTCATAATCAGCGGGAATATCATCTTCCGAGTCAGCAAACAAAACCGTGCCGCCAGCCTCAGCTGCATGCTTACGGATCAGTTCCTTGTGCTCTTCTTCTAATAGTCTGTTAATTACTAATATTTTCATAGGCCTATTATAATCTCAAAATATAAAATATGACGTTTTTTTAACAGTGTTTAATCTTAAAGAACTATGTGTAGAGATTTTGTTAACACTTAAATATCCGCATTGTATCTGAAAATGATTATTACTATTATTGAATATATAATTCTATGTCAAATTTTCCTTATAAATCGACATAACAGGAGGGTGTGCAGTGAATAAACTGAAAAAGACTGATTTCATCATCATTGCAGTCGCATTGCTTCTGATCGCCGGTATTGTTCTGTCTGTTTTTGTCAACAGCAAAGGCAGCGAAAAAACCGCTTCCGGGCAATCAGACACTGAGCAAAAGAGCGCGACTTATGATGATTACAATGGCAGGCGCATGGGAATAAGAACGGGATCGAGCTTTGAAAAGCTCACCCTGGAGTATTTCCCCGACAGTGAATACTCTTATTATGATACGGACAGTGATCTTGTCACAGCTCTGAGCACAAATAAGATAGACGGATTCCTTGATGACGAACCCGTAGCAAAAATGATCCATCTCGAGCATGGCGATGTTAACCTGATCACAAATCATCTCGTTGATGACGATTACTGCTTCGGTTTTCAGAAAGACACCGAACGTTCAAACAAGCTCCGTACGGAATTCAACGAGACATTGGCTGCTCTTAAGGCAAACGGTGAGCTTGATAAGATGAATGCCAAATGGTTCAGCCAGGATGATTCCGTTAAGACTTATGATGATTCTCCTCTTACCGGAGAAAACGGAACCATCCTTGTCTGCGTAATTCCAGACAAAGTACCATTCAGCTATATGGCCGGAACCGACCTGGTCGGATACAATATCGAGCTTTTGACCATCTTCGCCCGTGAACACGGATATAAGATCGAATACGAGACAGCCCCCCTGGCTTCAATGCTCGCAGGTCTTTCCTCAGGCAAATACGATATCGGAGCAGGTACTCTTTCCATAACCGAAGAACGTAAAAAAGTAATAGATTTCTCAGATCCGATCTACAAGGGCGGTGTCGTTCTTTTGGGAAGAACTGATGAGATCGGTCAGCAGGACAACGCATCCGGACAGGCCTACAAGGATTTCGACGGAAAGCGTGCAGGCATAAGGACCGGATCGAGCTTTGAACCTATTACATTTGAGTATTTTGCTAACAGTGAGTATTCATATTTTGACAGTGACAGTGACCTTATCACTGCACTTAACACAAACAAGATCGATTTCTTCCTGACTGACGAGCCTGTTGCAGCCATGGAACACATTCAGCAGAATTCTGTTGATTATATGCATGAACCCATAATGGACGATGACTATCACTTCGGTTTCCAAAAAGATACAGAACGTTCAGAACTCCTTCAGAGCCAATTCAATGAATTCATTGCAAAGTACAAAGCCGAAGGAAAACTCGATGAACTGAAGATTAAGTGGATCGAAGGAGAGGAATCCGCAAGAGTCATTGATGTCGGTGAACTCACAGGCGAAAACGGCAATCTCACCGTTTCAGTCCTCCCCGACAATATGCCTTTCTCCTATACCGCAAACAACCAGCTTGTAGGTTATGCCGTTGAACTTACGCTGGAGTTCGCGAAAGAATACGGATACTCTGTTACATTCGAACAGGCCAACATCTCGGCATGCCTTGCAGGTCTTGCTGCCGGGAAGTACGACATGAATGCCAACAGCCTTTCTTATACTGAAGAAAGAGCCAAGAGCATCGACTTCTCCGATGTTATCTACGAAGGCGGTGTTGTATTGGTTGCAAGAAGTTCAGACCTTAACACAGTTGATGACGGTGCCGCGAAAGCATCATTCTTCAGTTCTGTCGCCGAGAGCTTCAGGAAAAATTTCATTACTGAGGGAAGATATCAACTGATCCTTAAGGGTATCGGAACGACAAGCATAATCACGGTACTTTCCGTTGTTTTCGGTTCCATCCTGGCATTCTTCATCAGCCTGTTCAGAAGAACAGACAGTATTCTTGCAAACAAGATCGCCAACTTCTATGTAAAGCTCCTGCAGGGTACTCCTATGGTCGTACTTCTCATGATCCTTTACTATGTTGTCTTCGGCAAGTCAGGCATTAATGCCATATGGGTAGCCGTGATCGGGTTCTCACTTAACTTCGGGGCTTACACCTCCGAGATACTGCGTTCGGGAATCGAGAGTATCGACGGCGGTCAGAGAGAGGCCGCGCTTGCACTCGGTTATTCCGAGAACCAGGCGTTCTTCAAGTTCATCTTCCCTCAGGCAACTGTACGCCAGATCCCTGTTTACAGAGGCGAGATCATTTCACTCCTCAAGAACACATCCATTGTCGGCTACATTGCGATACAGGATCTCACAAAGATGAGCGATATCATCAGAAGCCGTACATACGAGGCCTTCTTCCCGCTCATCGCAACGGCAGTAATTTACTTCATCCTTGCATGGTTCATCGCTCTGATACTTAATCTTATTCTTAAGAAGATCGATCCCAAAGCAAAGAAGGCCAGATTCGCAAAGGAGGCAGCAGCAAAATGAGCATGATCAAAGTGGAACACCTCCGCAAAGAGTACCCTAACGTTATTCCTCTCAAGGATGTCAACTGTGAGATCAACAAAGGTGACGTCATCTCGATCATAGGACCTTCGGGAACCGGTAAATCCACATTCCTGAGATGCCTTAACCAGCTCGAAAAGCCTACATCCGGCACAGTAACATTCGACGGCGAGGTTATCACAGACCCTAAGTGCAAGATGGAAAAGGTCAGACAGAAGATGGGCATGGTTTTCCAGTCCTTTAATCTCTTCGCCAACCTGACCATAATCGAAAACGTCACAAATGCTCCGATCAAACTTTTGGGCAAATCCAAGGAGGATGCTTACAATGAAGGCATGGAACTTCTCAAGCGCGTCGGTCTTGCTGAGAAAGCCAACAATTTCCCCGATGAGCTCTCGGGCGGTCAGAAGCAGCGTGTTGCGATAGCCCGTGCCATCGCAATGAAGCCTGACATGATCCTTTTCGATGAACCTACATCCGCTCTCGATCCTACAATGGTCGGTGAAGTACTTCAGGTTATCCGCTCTCTCGCCAAAGATGGCATGACGATGATGATCGTAACGCATGAAATGAAGTTTGCAAGGGATGTATCAACCAGAGTCTTTTACATGGATGAAGGCGGTATATATGAGGAAGGCACACCTCAAGAGATCTTCGAAGCTCCCAAGAAGGAAAAGACACGCGTCTTCATCAAGCGTCTTAAGCAGCTTCCTCTCCTTGTTGAGAACAGTGACTTTGACTATATTGCATACAATTCACAGATCGAACTGTTCTGCAAAGACAATCTGCTGCCGGACAAGACTGTAAATGATCTGCAACTGATGTTCGAAGAAGTCGTAAAACAGGGTCTGGCCGAACGCGGAAACACTTTCCCGATAAATGTCACTCTGGAGTATTCCGAACAGGACGGAAGCATAACATTCGAGACAACATACGGAGGAGAAAAGTTCAATCCGGTCAATGATGGAGATGAGATATCTTCCGCCCTGATCAAGAACGCATCCTCCACAGTTGATCACACCTACAGTGAAGGACTCAACAGGTTCAGAAGCGTTATAAGAAGCGGAAAGTAATATTGCTTATTATCCGGAATAATTAAAAATACAGTGTCTCATAACGGCTTGTTATGAGACACTTTTTTATACCTTTTTCACGATCCTTTTTCTGCCCGGAATGACCGCATTCTGCGGACATACAAGAACACACAAATGACAGCCGACGCACTTGTTTCCGTTTAAGACAGGGATCCTGTTCTCATTAAGCGTCAGAGCCTGATGCCCGCCGTCAGCACATGATATGACGCACCTTCCACATCCGATACATTTTTCGCGGATAAATTTCGGAAAAACAACCGTATCACGTTCAAGAGGATCAGTTGTGGGACTCAAGCTCTCAAGCGAAGCACCTGTAAGCTCCGAAATACTGTTAAGGCCCTTCTCCTTCAGATAAAGATTCAGTCCGGATTTGAGATCATCTATTATCCTGTATCCGTATTGCATTACAGCTGTTGTAACCTGAACCGAACCGGCTCCAAGAAGTATGAATTCCAAAGCATCGCACCAGTTCTCAACACCGCCCATACCGCTGATGTGTTTTCCCTTGAGCACAGGATTGCTTCCAAGTTCGGCAATAAACCTGAGCGCAATAGGCTTAACGGCATTTCCGCTGTAACCTCCAAAAGCCGACATACCGTGAACAGCAGGCGCTGCCACATATGTATGAGGATTTACACCCGTAATGCTCTTTATTGTATTGATCGCCGCGATTCCGTCAGCTCCTCCCCTGACTGCCGCTTCCGCAGCCGGAGCCATTGAGGCGACATTCGGAGTAAGCTTGGCAAGGATGGGTATTTTTGCGCCACGACGCGCGCATCGTGTAAACCGCTCGACCAGTTCGGGAATCTGTCCAATATCAGAACCGAGGCCTTCATCAGCCATATTGGGACATGAGAAATTAAGCTCTATAACATCTGCTCCGTTTTCCTCGCACAGACGGGATAATGATTCCCACTCCGCATCATCTTTTCCCATTATCGAAGCAATGATGACCTTTGAAGGATAATCAGCCTTGAGTCTTCTGAAGATCTCCATGTTCTCTTCCACGCTGTGATCTGAAAGCTGTTCGATATTCTTAAAGCCGGCAATGCTGCCGTCAGGTCCCTTTACTGCCGAAAACCTTGGAGAACATTCATGAATATCAAACGAACAGATCGTCTTAAAACAGGCACCCGCCCAGCCTGCTTCAAATGCCCTTGCGCACATATCATATGTACTGGCAACAACAGAGGATGACAATAAAAACGGGTTTTCGAGCCTGACACCGCACAACTCGGTCTCAAGACGGCATTCATCCTCAGGTCTGTCAGTCTCAAGCGAGGGATATACAACTTCACAAACGCCGGTGACTATTTTCCTGACAGGAACCATACCGGACCTGACGCAGGCCCTTTCGCAAGGTGCATCACATTCTGTACACGGAGACACCTTCCCCAACCGGTACGCTGCCGTCTTCTCATTTTTAAATCTGACACTTCTGATGATATCTGCCGGTTCAGTCTTATCACACGCCATATTGCATGGTGCATCCTTACAAAAGGCGCAATTGATCACATCCCGGTCAGTCAAACTAACTCCCGTCATAAATCATCTCCTAATTAAGAGAACTTCGAGTTATGGCTACCATAAAATCATTCTACTTTCAGGCATGAAACCGTGTCAAATGAAGTTTCTGTGAACAGCGAAACTGCGGAAAGAATAGTGATATAATTAATTAAATTTGGAACTATTGGAGGATCTTTCATGAAGACAGAAATAATCACCATCTCTCCTAACGGTACAGGAGCCGATAAAGCTTTGGAACTTACGGAGAAGACCGGAGCATACTGCGCTTTAGACCATAAATCATCTCTGCGTCTCCGTCTGCTGTCCGAAGAAATTATTGAGCTCATGCGCACGTTCACGAACGAACTTATCGGA
The DNA here is from genome assembly GCA_902776845.1 of Oscillospiraceae bacterium. GTDB lineage: Bacteria > Bacillota > Clostridia > Saccharofermentanales > Saccharofermentanaceae > Saccharofermentans. The sequence continues at coordinate 6,972 of CACYRM010000019.1, read as the reverse complement.
GAGTTTTGGCTTGAGACTAAAGATGAAGTCGTAGAAATCCATTTAAAGACCGATATTCCCATGGATCTTAAGACGAAAAAGGAGATCATCTCTGTCTCGTCTTCAGGAAAGAATTCTGCAGCTAAAGGCCTGATGGGCAGGATCCGCGAGATGATCGCTGACGCTGCCCTGCCGGACGATCCGGAAACAAAGGCGATGACCGAGCAGGCTTTGGGGCTGATGGCATTAGGTTGTCAGATGGGCACTTATTCAGGAAGTTACTCATGGTCAATGAGTACTTATGTTGCTTCTTTAGAAAAAGCTTACGATGTTCAGACTGAGGCAAAGGACGCTAAGGATGAGCTGGAAAAATCAATTGTAGCCAATCTTGCCGATGACGTTACGGTACACATTATCAATTCAGCTGTGGAGATAACAGTCTATAAGTCTTTTGTCTGATCTGTTGATAATTCCTGATTACTTTAAAAGGGCGCCATGAGCGCCCTTTATTCTTCACTTAATTCCGGTGCTCCGGACTCCTTTGCCCAAGATTTGGGCACATCATCTATATGCACATCCGCTTTCACGCAGATCTGATATTTATCTTCATAAACGATCTCTCCGGGAAAATTCGTGTAAACAAGATAATACGGGTGATTGTATCTTTCGAGGAGCCATAGAGCCGGACGGATCATTTTCATCATCTCTTCCGTATTCTCCAGTTTAAACCAGCAGATTACGGGTTCCTGACGCATGCAGGGTTCAGGCCATGGAAGATTTTCAGAGAACCACGAATCGATCTCACGGAAAAGCGAAGCATCCTCCTCATCCATAACATCTTTTCTGATAAGATCCCAGCACATACTGAAGATCCCCTTGCCTGTCATGGTATTGCGGGCAAGATCTTTTCCCTGTATACGCGCATACCTGAAAGTGAGTTTTGTCATATATTCACCTTAAGAAAACTCATATTTTTTTACAGAGTGTCAGTTGGTTCTTACCGTCAATATATTTGTACTTAACTTCATCCATGGTCTTTCTGGTAATAAAGATCCCCAAACCGCCAATCTCTCTTTTATCGGCAGGCAAAGTCACATCAGGCTCTTTATTCGACAACGGATCATATGGGATTCCCGAATCTTCGAAAACGATCTCAGCCACACCGTCATCAATTCTCATCCTGATGGCAGCATCCCCGTTCACGCCCTTATCCTTGTAAGCGTAATGGCAGATATTGACATATATTTCCTCCACGGCAACATCTATCTGTATCTGCGCTTTCATGGAACATCCGGCGGACTCTAATCTTTCATCAATGAAAGACTGGACCTCACTGAGATTGTTTAATTCAGCTTTAACAGTAAGCACATCAAAATTTTCAGTTTCAGAGTTCATCGGATCACCTCAGAATTATTCCAATACGAATTAAATATACAACTGCCAGCGGAGCTCCGTATCACGCAGTTCCGGTTGAAATATAACAAATCGGCGTAAACTGTTCCGCATTAAAGAACAGCATACCGCCGACAGTTAAAGCTATTCCTGATACGTGTATCTATTACTCGATAGTCAATATATCCGAGAAGCCTGTAACCTCAAAGATCTCCATGATCATCTCGTTAACATTAGTAACCTTCATACCGCCCTTCTTGGAAAGGCTCTTATGAGCAGCAAGAAGAACACGGAGTCCGGCAGAAGAAATATACTCAAGTTTACCGAGATCAAATACGAGTTCGTCCAGTCCGTCAAGAACAGGGCTGAGTGCTGCGTCAAGTTCTACGGAAGTATTGGTATCAAGTCTTCCCTCCAAAGCAAAAACACCCTTGCCGTTAGTGATCGTCTTGTTTATAGTCAACATCAGAATACCTCCTTATTCAGCACATAATGTGTGAACTAATATTATAATTATTTAGTATAGCACAATAATACTTAAACAATTAAAACAACGTGTTAACTTATATCTTCACTGAGCAATCCGTTCAACTTCTCTTCCTGACAAGACGTTTGAACCTGTCTATCCAGTAAGTGGCCTCCTGCATCCGGAGAATCACGGCAACAGCGAAATACACTACTACCGCAACGATTCCCTTTCCCGCGATTATGGCAAGCTGTACTGCCTTTCCTCCCGTTGCCGGAACAAACATATCCATAACATATAATACGCCTGACATAACAGCCACACTGACAGTTGCTTTGACGAGGAAACCGATGATACCGTGCGGAGCCAGTTCTTTTCTTCTGCAGTATGTTATCGCGAGCATTATCATCTGGCAAAGATTTGTAAAAGAATATGCCAGAGACAGTGATAACGGACCTACTCCCAAAGAGACCATGATCTGACAAGCGACGGGATTTATCACAAATCCCAATATGCCTGCGATCAAAGGAATCTTTGTCTGTCCGATGGCATAGAAAGCCTGATTGAAAACATGGATAACAGTAGCGGTTATGATCGCGCTGCAGAATCCCAAAAGGAATGTTGCCGCAGTCTGCGCATTCCGGTCGGTATATGAAGATGTCCACTGATAGATCGCTTTTACCACATCAAGATTCAGGACCGCAATAAATGCCGCTGAAGGAATGGTCATGAATAAAGCGCTCTTCATAGAACCCGAGATAAGATCAGATGCTTTAGGATAATCTTTTGATTCATAACTGCCTGCCAGTTCAGGTGTCATTACAGTAGTTATGGCAACAACGAAAACAGAATACGGTATCTGCCATATAGTCGAGGCATTTCTGAAACCGTATACGCTTCCCTGATCAAACAGCAATGCGAAATGATTGAGGACCACCACATTGATCTGCGTTATGGAAGCAGATATCAGGATGGGCACGGCACGTCTGAAGAGCATCAGGAATTCCTTATCGGCAGGCTTAAAGACAAACCTGAACTGCTTCATCTGCTTAAAGCCTAATGAGTACTGGAAAATGAAATAGATTATTGAGGAAACCAGAATACCGCCGGTAGTCATTACAAGCTTTGTAAGTGAATTGCCGCCAAAGAAATAGATAACGAGCAGTACCAGGATGTTATAAAGAACCGGACCGAAGGAAGTTATGCCGAATCTTCTGTAAGAGTTAAGTATTCCGTTGCACAGCGCGGCAAGCATGATGAAGAATATCTGAGGGAAGAGCATTTTCGATGCCTGCGCGGCAAGTGAAAGTACCTCAGGATCTATATCGTTGCTCCTTAAAGCATACAAAGCGTATATCGGTTCGGAAAACAGAGATCCGAAAGCACAGCAGATTATCATTACCACACATACGACGGAGATAAAGATGCTGACCGTTCTTATACCCTGCTTCTCTTTTCCGACAGCGAGCTGGGCGCTCATATAAGGGGCAACCGTCGAGTAAATAGCTCCTCCTACAAGAAGATTGTAGAAAAGATCCGGAATGGTAAAAGCTAGTGTAAAACCGTCACGGAAAAGATCTTCCGAGAACCTCATCGATACGATGATGTCGCGCAAAAGTCCTGAACACTTTGTAATGATAAGACCAAGACCTACAATAAAAGCAGACAGGGCAAATCCCATCCGCTTTTTTCCGGAAGGTGATGATACAGTCTTATTCACTGAACCATTATTCTCAGCCACTTAAACGCTACCGTCCCTTATAAGCTTAACGGCTACACTTAATGCCGTCAGCACCGTGTCATTTCTGATCTTGTCCCTGTCACCTGTCAGATTCAGACGCAAACTACCGGAAATGCATTCTGATGAGTCTGCAGGCAAATAACAGTATCCCAGATAGACTGTTCCGACAGGTTTTCCGGGCAGTTCACCTGTGGGTCCGGCTATACCCGTAACTGAGATAGCGAGGTTTGTTCCCAGGACCGAAAAAGCCCCTTCGGCCATTGCCCTGGCACATTCATCCGACACTTCATTATATGTTTCGATTATATCTGCGGGAACGCCCAAAACATTCTCTTTGATCTCGTTGGTATAAGACACGACAGATCCCTTGAAAGCCCTGGACGCACCCGGCACACTTACAACGGAAGAAGATATCAGTCCTCCGGTAAGACTTTCGGCAAATCCGAATGTTAAACCTTCAAAAGCACATATTTCAATGAGCTCACTTGCTTTCAGATAAATGTCTTCACTGATATCAATCATTCTTCCTCGCCTGCATCTCGAGCCACTCTGTCTCAGTTATAAGGATCTTTCTGGGTTTGCTTCCCTCAAAAGGTCCGATCACCTTGCGCTTCTCAAGTTCATCGACAAGTCTCGCAGCTCTCGGATAGCCTATGCCTAATCTCCTTTGGAGAACAGATACACTTGCGCTTCCGTTCTCGATTACTGTCTGGACAGCCTGATTGAACAGATCATCAGCGCCGTCGCTGTTTCCTCCGGACGAACCGCCTGAGGACGCACCGGAATCCTGATCTCCACCTGCCGTAACCCTGTCGATATCTTTGATGATAGTCTCATCATACATAGAACCATAGGTCTTCTTAAGATATTCGACAACTGCCTCAACTTCGTCATCTGACAGGAACGCACCCTGTCCTCTTACAGGCTGCGGAGCACTCATCGGAGCATAGAGCATATCGCCCTTTCCAAGGAGTTTTTCCGCACCGACATGGTCAAGGATAGTCTTTGAGTCAACACCTGAAGTAACGGCAAACGCGATCCTTGAACCGATATTGGCCTTGATAACACCTGTGATAACGTCAACTGACGGTCTCTGTGTCGCGATCAGCAGGTGGATGCCGGCAGCTCTTGCAAGTGCCGCGAGTCTTGAGATATATGTCTCGACTTCCTTTGAAGCAACCATCATAAGTTCCGCAAGCTCATCGATTACAAACAGAACAAGAGGAAGATGCTCCACTTCCGGATTATTCTTATATTTCTCGTTGAAGCTCTTGATATCCCTTACCTGGCCTTCCTCGAAAAGCTTATATCTCCGCTGCATCTCGATAACTGCCCAGTTCAGAGCTCCTGCAGCTTTCTTCGGATCAGTGATGACCGGCATAATAAGATGAGGAACCCCGTTGTAAACAGAAAGTTCAACAACCTTCGGATCGACAAGGATCATCCTTACCTCTTCAGGAGAGGAATGGACGAGGATACTGGTAAGGATCGAGTTGATACATACGGACTTACCTGAACCTGTGGAACCTGCGATCATGAGGTGAGGCATCTTGGCAAGATCACAATAGATGGGCCTGCCGGGAATATCCCTTCCAAGTGCAACCGTCAATGGTGTTGCAGCCTTAAATTCCTTGGTCTCGACAAGACCTCTTAACTGAACCGCCGTAGGCACATCGTTAGGGATCTCAATACCTATTGCGCGCTTGCCGGGTATCGGCGCTTCGATCCTTATGGACACCGCGGCCATGGCAAGCATGATATCGTCCTGAAGGGCGGTAACTCTGGATACTTTCGTACCCGTTTCGAGCGTTAACTCAAATCTTGTGATAGACGGACCATGAGTGATGTTGACAACTTCAGCACTGATGCCAAAGCTCTTAAGAGCCTCTTCAAGGGTATGAGCTTTTTCCCTGAGCTTTTTCTCAAGATCAGCATCCGTCTTTTGCTTTACATCAGGTGCAAGACAGGATGTAGGAGCAGGTCTGTAGTTTCTTAATCTCTTTCTCTGATTACGGAGCTCAGCCTCATGTTTCTTTGTATCTTCAGCAAATTCAATGCCCGGTTCAGTACGCACCTGCGATCCGCCCGAAGAAGTCTTTAGTATCCTTCCTTCCGTTCTGCTGTATCCCTCTGTGTTGTCATTTACGGCATTGATGGTTATGCCGTTATCCGCAGGAACAGGTGCTGCCGGAGCAACGGCCGGTACCGGAGGCTCCTCACCGCCTTCTGTAAGTTTGTCATACATTGAGAGTTTGATCCTCGGTTCTCTTACCGAACGTTCAGGTTCGGAATAATCATATCCTGAACCTTCATCATACTCACCCACTTCATACGGATCTTCAGTTCCGCTTAATACTTCAGCATCACGGCCCTGTCCGGCAACTTTTTTGTTCTCTTCAGGAGTGAAATCATAAAAGTCCTCCTTTTTCCCCTTATCAAGAAAAGAGAGTTTCTTTTTTTTCTTCTTGAGCTTTGCGGCTCCGGGAACATTCAAAGGATCGGTGATATATCCGAAATCCGCATCGGGCGCGGAGCTGTCCGATACATCATATTCCTTCTCGTTAAAAGCAAGTTTGCCGGGATCCTGAGATACGGCATGTATCTGTCCCCCGGTAAGTTTGTCGACATCAGTAAACCCGGAACTGCCGTCGATCGGAAGATTTGTCAGGAACGGTCCCTGTTTGCCGGATGAAGCCTGAGGACTGCTCTGAACAAACCTGGATGAACTGCCGCTAACGTTATTCTGAGGGATAATACCACCGTTGCCGTATGTAATAACCGTCGTGCCGGTCTGCTGGCGCGCAGGTCTCTGCGCTTCCTTTCCGCCATAACCGTTACCGGAATATATAACATAATTCGGATCGTTCTGCTTCTGGTTCTTATGACTTACCACTCCGTTATAGACCTTGCCTGATGCGGTAGCGATTGCCTTGGCCGTTTTCTTTGCAGTCGCTTTCAGTGATACCCTGAAAACAAGCAGGATCTGTGTAAGAAGAAATACTACTATCGCCATAACACCTATAACGGTTCCGGTAACCTCGTAAAGGGCAACGGCAACCGCACCGCCGATAATACCGCCCGTCAGCACATGTGAAGAACTTAACGGATTGGTTATCATTTCAGCCTGCGTTCCTGATTCCCACAAAAGTGAAAGAGCCTTAAGAGCAGACGTCTTATTCTCCTGATTTACACACAACCCTTCAAAATATCCCATATCCATTGATATCAAGGCAAGGAGTGCCGATACTGAGACAAGGAGAAGGATAATACTCCTGACTCTGATCACTGATACGCCCTGTCTCTTTTCGAAAAAGACATCAAGGGCAACGTAAAGTATATAAAGCGGAATCGCATAAGCCGCAACACCTATAAGACCTAAGAAAAAGCTCTTGAC
>CACYRM010000018.1 GCA_902776845.1 Oscillospiraceae bacterium | reverse complement strand
TGCCACGGCAACATCTGCCGTTCGGCAATGGCTGAGTTTATGATGAAGGACCTGCTGGTAAAAAGAGGTCTTGATGACCGCATTGAGGCGGCCTCGGCTGCCACTTCCAGGGAAGAGCTCGGGAATGATATGTATCCGCCCGCCAAAAGACAGCTGGATAAGATGCATGTTCCCTATACGCGCCGCGCCGCAAGGCAGATTAGGCCCTCCGATTATGATGAATACGATTACATAATCTGCATGGAGCAGTTTAACATCCGCAATCTCAGGAGGATCATTCCGGACGATCCGATGGACAAGGTCCATCTGCTCCTGGATTATTCCGACAATCCCAGAGACATCTCGGATCCGTGGTATACGGATAATTTCGACAGGGCATACAGCGACATCCTGGAAGGTCTTGAGGGCTTCCTTGCATATCTGGAACCGAGGCTCTGATCAGGTTTTATGTATGTTTTCGTTCGGAGGGATAATATGAAAGCTTTCAGGAAGACAGCGAGCGCTTTACTGGCAGTAATAATGCTGACAGGTCTTGCTTCATGCGCGGCTAAGGCGGAGCCTTTTGATCATCAGACAATGACAGACTTTTGCTGGGATCAGGGTTTTGAAAAATGCGTTGATCCGGATGAGCTCATTCATATTTATTCACGGATTACAGCCGGTGCGGCGGACGCAGAGGGCGCGTATATCACCGCCTCAGGAAGCGAAGCAAATGATGTCTACAGCCTTTTCATGAACCGCTTCACCGATATGCCGGCATACGATGTGGACGAGGCTACAACCTTCGTCTTCCTGGGTGAGGACGGATTCTTTATGGGATCTGTTTATACTTTCAAAGACGCAAAAGAAGCCGGAAAATTCTACAAGAGATTTGTCAGGCATTTCATCGATGACGGCAAGCAGGCCGAGGAAAACGGATGCACTTATGCTCTTTCCGCAACAATTAACGCCATCGGGGAAACTGAACTTTACAGCATCTATCTTAAAGACAACACAGCACTGATCGTCCGCGGCGTATGCAATGATACCGGCACCGCCGACGACCTCTGCACGGCCTACGGCGTCAGGTCTCCAAGCGAGGAATTATAAACATGATCCTGGTTTATTACCTCATCTTAGTTAACCTCGCCGCGTTCATACTTTACGGCACGGACAAGTCGTATGCGAAAAAAGGCGCGCGCAGGATACCCGAGAGGACTCTTCTCTTCTGGGCATGGATCGGCGGCTCAATAGGCGCGTTTATCGGCATGAAGGTCTTTCACCATAAGACGCTGAAGCCGAAGTTTGCCGTGACCGTTCCGCTCCTGATGGTGCTCGAGATCTTCATCTGCGGCTTCTGCCTTTATCAGAACTATCATCTTGTCACGACAGAATATGAGGCTGATCTGGGACTCGGTCAGGACCTTACGGTCGTTCAGGTGTCTGATCTGCACAACCAGTTCTTCGGCATCGGCGAGTCCGCGCTCATGAAAAAGATCGATGAAGCTGATCCGGACATCATAGTCGTGACCGGCGACGTCGTTGATGAGACCCACACCTCTTATTCCATCGCGCTGTCATTCTTCGAAGGCGCGGTGAAAAGAGCTCCCGTCTATTACGTCACAGGCAACCACGAAGCCCGTCTGCAGGGTGCGAAAATGTCCTCCTTCCAGGACACTCTCCGCTCGCTCGGCGTCACCATCCTTGACGACACTTATATCGATATGGGTGATTACATACTTGCCGGGATCGGCGACACTTCTCTGGATTCATTTGACGCTTACCTGCCATTCGGTGGCGAAAAACCGGTCATCATGCTCGCTCATGAACCGCAGTACCATTCCCTCTATCAGAGCCTCGGCACGGACCTTGTCCTGACCGGCCATTATCACGGCGGACAGATAATAATTCCGGGCGTTGGAGGCGTTGTGTCACCCGAATTCGAGTTCTTCCCGGATATGTATGAGGGCATGCACACTTTCGGAAGCATGAAGCTTGTCTTAAGCCGCGGCCTCGGCAACAGCATCGCTCCCGTAAGGATCAACAACTATCCCGAACTGGTGGTTGTGAAGGTAAAGTAAGTTTTTCATCTGTTCCTCCATTGATAACCGTTCTCTGCGAGTGTAAAATTTTCTTATGAATTACTCAAGAACGGTCACAACCCAATACGGTCTGGTCAGAGGCATCGTCAAAGACGGGTGCGAGGAATACCTCGGCATCCCTTTCGCAGCGCCTCCGACAGGTGATCTTGCGTTCAAGCACCCCGTACCGCCCGAATCCTGGAGCGGCATTCTTGATGTCGTCAGAGGACCGGTTAGTCCCGTTCAGGGAAAAGGCCGGTCCACGGTGGGGGCAGACGGCAAGGACTGCCTGTATCTGAATGTTTTCGTGCCTGAGGGACTGCAGCCGGACGCGCCTGTCATGGTGTGGTTCTACGGCGGCTCCTATGCCAACGGCGGCTGCGGAAGAGTTAGCGAAGACAGCGATGAGCTGTATTACGACCTGGCGAAATATGCCGTCGACACGAAGACCATCGTCGTCAGCTTCAATTACAGGCTTAATCTTGAGGGGTTCCTCAATCTGTATTTCCTGGATAAGAGATTTGAAAAGAGCAACGGTCTTTTCGACCAGATGGCAGCTCTCAAATTCATCCGGAACAATATCCACCGCTTCGGCGGAGATGCCGATAACGTAACGGTTTTCGGGCAGTCTGCAGGCGCGGCATGCATCATAGCGCTGCTTGGAATGCCGGAAGCAGAGACGCTTTTCGACAAAGCGATCCTCCAGTCACCCTGTGTCGACTCCTTCTGGACCGAGAAAGAGAGTGAACGCCTTACATACAAATATCTGAACTTCATCGGTCTCAAGCCCACGGAACTTGCAGCGCTCAGGGACATCGGTATCGAGAGCATCCACAAGGCCAACAGCGATCTTAAAAAACTCGTTTTCCGCGAGGGCAACGCAAAATGCGCATTCTCGCCCGTCATCGACGGTGAAGTGATAAAAGCCCGCCCCGCCGACCTTGCCAAAGCTTCCAAAAAGCCTATACTCATCGGCACCTGCAGCCAGGAAGGCGATGCGTTCATAAATAATATCCCGACAGTCGCGCTCCCTCTTGCCGCCCATTGGTTCGGATTCAAGTTCAAACCCGGAAAAGGCGCACACCGCAAGATGTCAGACGAATTCACGGCCTGTTTCTACGTTAATCCGTCTCGCGAGATCGCCCGTGAGATCAAGGGTCCCTCCTGGGTTTATGAATATCAGTACATGACACCCGATATCGAGAAAAGAGGTGCCGGGTGCTTCCATGCGAGCGAGCTTCCGCTCCTTTTCGATAAATCAACACCATATGCAAATATCGATGATCCGGTCTCCCGCCGCGTCGGCGAGAAGATGCGCGAGATCTGGAGCGCTTTCGCGTATAACGGCGAGGCTCCCTGGAAGCAGTACAAGACCGATGAAGAGATAATGCCGATCAAGTAACAGTGTTAAATCCTGTTTTTACGGGCTTTTACCAGATTCATAACCGTCTCTTACTTATCCATTCCCGAACGAACTGCAAAGGAAATGTAGAACTATTGCTTTATCAGTTTAATTCGCTTATTCCTTCCTATATAATAGGTTTGTTATAGATTTTCATGCGGAGGTCAAAAATGGTTGTATCGACTAAGGGACGCTATGCGCTTCGTGTAATGATAGACATTGCAAAATTCGAGAAGGATTCTTATGTCACTCTCAGCGGCATCGCGGAGAGACAGGGCCTGTCCGAGAAATACCTTGAGTCGATCATAAAGATGCTTGTCCAGAACAATCTGGTCAAAGGTCTCCGCGGCAAGAACGGAGGCTACAAGCTCAGCCGTCCCGCCGAAGAGATCACCGCCTGGGACATCATCTCCGTTACCGAGAACGATTTCTATGTCGTCGCCTGCATGAATCCCGACGCGCCCAAGTGCGACCGCGTCGCAACCTGCGTCACACTCCCGATGTGGAAGGAGTTCAACGATACGATGCAGGATTTCTTCAAGAAGTACACGATTGCCGATCTGGCAAAGAAGGATGTCTGAGCGGGGGTAAGGTTGAGAACGTAATCACGGCGTTTTGCACGGCGGACGCCGGACCTTTCGCCTGGATTTACCTTCAAAACACTCAAAATCACGGCGTTTTGCACGGCAGCCGCCGGACTTTTCGCCGGGATTCCTTATAAAACCCCCGCCCTTATTACAATCCCTTCTCCTTAAGCCCCTGAACCACTCCGATGTAGAACTCGCGGATGTCGAAGCCGTCGATGTTCTCACGGTTCAAGTCGATCATGTCGGCGTGGGAGATGCCGCGCAGACCGTTGTTGGTCAGGAAATGATATTCGGAGCCCCACTGGAATGACTCTTCGCCGACGAGGCCGTCGTTGAAGCCGTCGAAATGCTTTACGAAGTGATAGCTCATGTTGAGCGGGAACTTGCCGCTGACCGCATGGTTCAGCTTGGAGCCGAAGCTCTGGGTATATATGCCGTCAAACTGGGACTGCATGGGCGCCATCTCGGCATTCAGGCGGGCGACGCCGTCTTTGGTGAGGTCCGTGACCGCGCTGACAAAATCAGGATTTATGTCGCCCAATGCTTTCGCGCCCTTGTTATAGGCGGCAGCTACTGTGTTCTTGAGACTTTCGGGCGCATTGTTCATGAGATACTCTGCAAACTCGCAGCCGCGGTGAGGCGTGTTTACCGTCGTCAGTGAAGCTACGAACGGTGCCATTCCGAGCATGCAGATGCAGTATCTAGAATCCAGACCGCCCTTGCTGTGGGCAATGATGTTGACCTTCTCCGCGCCGGTCTCCTGAAGGACGCGGACGATCGCTTTCTTGATCTGGAGCGCACAGGTCCTGACGTTGCCGGCGGATTCCTGCCCGCCGTAATAGACCGTCGCGCCGTTCTTTATAAGCTCGGCGGGGACCCTGCCCCAGTAATTCAGGTGCTCAGAATCACGGAAGAAAACGCCATGGACCATGAGGATAGGATATTTCGTTTTGCAGACCTGAAGAGACTTGCGGGCTTCGTTGCGCCAGTAACGCTCGCTCTCGTCGCGGACTTCCCTGCCTGATACCTTTACTAACCATGACAGCACGAAAAGGTTTGCCACGGGAACCATGCCGCAGATGATGCCGATCACCCTTTTGCTGATTCCGATCTGCTTGGATGTCACATAGACAAGGATTATTCCGGTCCAGAAATATGCGTTGAGAATCGCAAAAGTCACACACGCATACTCAATGATCGAAGCCCATCCGAGTTGTTCGTGGAAGAACAGAGACACAATAAAAGCCGGCACTGTCACGAGAAGCGTATACGGGAAAACGGAAAGGACCGTGGTGCCGTACGAGCAGACCTTAAGTCTTCCTCCACAGATTCCGGATGCGTAAAAACCGGGTAAGACAAAGCCCAGAACCGCAAGCACTACCGTCAGCACGATAAACCAGGCGCTGAAATAGTACAGGAACGTGCTGAGGCATGCTGCCGTTATTATGATACCGTCAAATATCTTTATTGCCGGTCTTTCTTTATACATTTTGACTTACCAGCTTGCTGAATTGCCGAAGTTGTAATCGTCGTTGTAATCGCCGGGTTCGCCGTAACGCTCCTTGTTGCTTCTGTCCTGAATATCGCGGATGCGTTCTTCGGGTGTCTGTGTGGGCGTAGGTGTACCCTGTCCCTGACCGCCCGGTGTGGGCGTAGGCGTTCCCTCACCCTGGCCGCCCGGTGTAGGCGTGGGTGTTCCTGTTCCTTCTCCGCCGGGAGTAGGTGTAGGTGTTCCTGTACCTTCACCGCCCGGAGTAGGTGTGGGCGTGCCTGTTCCTTCACCGCCGGGTGTGGGTGTCGGTGTCTCTCCGCCGGGTGTAGGCGTAGGTGTCTCACCCTGACCGCCAGGTGTCGGGGTAGGTGTGGGAGACTGTCCGCCGCCCGGAGTAGGTGTCGGCGTAGGTGTGCCGTCCTCGGGATTCGGCGTCGGTGACGGCGTCTCTTCCGGTGTGGGCGTCGGCGGATTCTCGTACTGGTTCTTCAGATCCTCGATGAAATCGTTGATCTCGTTATAGAGTTTCTGGGCTGCGTAATAGTGACCGTCGTTATCGGCGGTTGCGCAGTCGTTTTCCGAGAGGATGCTTTTCGCTGTCTCGCAGATCTCGATAACATCCTTGTAGTTGTCTTCGTTGATATTCTTAACATCGATGGGCGTTACGTAAGCCAGCGCGTAGTTGACCCTGATCTTGCAGTCGTAGGGTTCATCCGGCTTAAGGTTCAGCGCGAGCTGGTACTCCTGCTTGGCCTTCTGGTAGTCGCCGAGCTTGTAGAAGACATTACCCTTGTTGAAGTGGTTGATATAAGGCTGCGTAAAGCCCAGGAAGCCCAGTTCGTTCTGCTGGTAAACGCCCTGATCGTAATTTTCGATCATCCTGCGGTTGCCGAAATAATTCAGAACAAGGATTCCCAGAAGTGCGGCAGTAAGGATCCAGACTGCGATAGTTATCTTCTTTACCATGCGTCAGGCCCTCCTTTTCACGCTTACGAATTCATAAGCGACAAGTGCTGCCAAAGGGATAACGAACCAGAAGTATGTATCGGCATAACCGTACTTTGTCGTCTCCTCCTCTTCGGCATCAAGGATATCCATTACTTCCTCAAGGACAGGATCAATATCCTCCGAGGAATCCATGTGGACATATGTAAGACCCATGTCTTCCGAGAGCTGCTTGAGATTATCCTCATCGATGCAGGATACTGCGGGCTCATAAGGGAATGATCTCTTATCTTCAACAAGGACCACTTCATCATAGAGCTCATCGTAGTAATGCATCTGGCCGCCCTTCTCTGTGCCGTAGCCCATGACAGCGCCGCCTTCGATACCGGGAGCGATATCGGCAAACGAATCGAGCTTGTGGTCGTCGGTATTCTCACCGTCGGTAATAAAGAATACGACAACATGTCCGTCGCCAAGGATGTTCGCGTTGTCGATCATCTGGCCTAAAAGCTTTTTACAGACATTGATATTCGTGCCCGTTGCGTGGTAATCGGCAAGCGGATAGATGGAATTGACGGCAGACTTGATATAAGTGGTGTCGTCGGTGAACGGAGCAATAAGATTGACGTCGTTGTTGAAGTCTATCAGACAGAATTTCGCGCCGGTCATATGCTCTGTGATGTATTCGACATCGGCCTTTACGCCGTTCATACGCGGGTTCGAGCCGTCGTAGTCCTCGGCCATCATGCTGAGCGTGTCATCGATGCAGATGATGCAGTAGCAGTTGAGCTTCTGTCTCATGACCTTGACTTCATTCGATATGTACATCGGTCTTAAGTTGATCACGAAAAGAAGGAGCACTATCAGCACCTGTCTGATATAAGGGATCACGCCCTTCCGCTTGATTGCCAGAAGGCCGATACAGATTATGACCATTAACCAGATGGGGATCATAGGTTCAAACGTTAAATGTTCCATACGATCACACCTTCAGGATAAATGCCACTAGGAGCATAAGGCTTAACGTGAGAACAAGGAGCCTGAAGGATTTCTCCGGCAACTCGTTCTCGACGATCTCATACTGCGTGTCATCAAGGGTCGCGATCTGCGCCCTGATGTCGTCAACTATATTCTCGACCATATCCCTGTCTTCGCCGTAGTAGAACTTGCCGCCTGTACCTTCGACGGTATCCTTCATCATCTGGCGCTGTTCGGGATCCATGATCTCCGTGCCGACACCGAAAACGGTAATGTCTCTCTGCTGGCACATCTCGCCCGCTTCGGGAAGAGTGACGATCTCTTCGCCCAAAAGGTCGTTATCCGTCGAGAGGATGATTACTCTCGTACGGTCGGGCTTTTCCTCATAATCGTAGAAATCAAGGCAGGCGGCTGCAAGGCCGTCGCCGATAATGGACGATCCCCTGGTCTCGTTGTCGACGAGCGTGCCGTTTGTGATATATGCATCCATCTCATAGAGCTTATCCGAGAAGAGGATCTTGCCGTTAGTGTAATCAAGTCTCATCTTAAGGCCTTCCTTGACCTTGTCCAAGACCTGGAGAATGTAGTTGTAATCGTTGGTCAGAGGGCAGAGGAGCACCGGTGACGAGTTGAAGATGACGATGCCGAAACGCTCGCCGTTAAGCTCTCTTACGATGTCCTCGAGCTTATCGATAAGCTCAGCGTTAAGGTGGTCGCATGTCGTCGAGATATCCATGCAGAGGATGATATCCCTGTTGTAGTTCGCAAGCTGCTTGGACTCGGTCTTGTAAGGTCTTGCCATGAGGAATCCAGAGATGAGGATGCTCGCGATAATGAGCACGATCAGGACATACTTAAGGATGGTGTGCCAGACGAGTCTTGTCTTGAACATAGAATCGTTCTTGAGGTAGTCCGGCAGATATGCTTTTTTGCCGCCCTTATATTTCCGCTTAAGCTTCAGCGTGACAAATGTGGCGATGACAAACGCCGCCGCAACACCCGCACAAATATATAAAGCTAAAGGATATTTCAGTTCCATTCAGACACTAATCTCCTTGATTTCTGCAACGCATCCCTTACGTCACCTTCCGATATCTTATCAAACTCAGGCTGGTAGTACTCACCGACCAGGTCAGCGAGGTCCTTATATTCGGTCTGGCAGATCTCGTACAGGGCAAACTTGTCGACTTCCGTGCCGGTAGCCCTGTAAACGAAGTCTCTGACCACGCGGCTCATACCTTCGTACGCAGGCCTTATCTTTGTCGTATCCTCATTGAACTTGGCTTCGATACCGTCAAGCAGGGCAAGATATTCCATCTTCAGCTTTTCCATATCGGGCTTTACGAAAACCTTCTCTTCGACAACTTCCTTCTTTTCCTTCCTCTTAATATCCTTAAGGAGGTTGTAAAGGAGCATGAGGACGATGGCGACAGTGAGCAGACCAAGAACGGCTGCCGTTATGATTATCGGAAGCTTTGAAAAATCAAATAATCTTCTTAAGTTTACTGTCGTTTCCATCTGTTCTGCTCAGTCTTCTTTTTCGCCGTTTTATAAGTTATCAGTTAACCGTCTTGTTCTTCTCCAGGAGCTCAGCTATCTTGCCGTCGACCCTTGTTGCGGAATCGACTTCGACCCACGGTATTCCGTATCTGTTGAGCTTCTTCGTCGCCTTGGCTTCCATCTCCTCCATTATCTTATGCTGCTTCTTCTGCAGTGACTTGCTCTGCGAAAGGAACGGAGGCATGTAGCTGAAGCCGTCGACATTATAGACTTTTTTACCGAAAATATCGGTATCGCTGATCTTTATGAGAAGCACGTCATGGACCACGGTGATCTGACCCAAAAGGTTGTCCTGAAGGTTCGCAACGCCCTCGGTGTCCGTTACCATGACCACGATCATGCGCCTCTTGATGTTATGCATGATGTAGGACAGGATCCCGTTCAGGTCGGACCTGTTGGTCGGGGTAAGGCATTTCGCGTACCCTTCCAGAAGGAACTCGAGATTAAGGAATCCGGTCTTGAAGGGTGATCTCTCCATCTTCTCATCGTGATAGTAAAGGCCGCTGACATAATCGCCGTTATCGGTGACCATATAGGCCAGTGTGCCGCCCGCCATAAGGGCAACCTCGCCCTTGTCCTCTCCGGTCTTCGTCTCCGCGAGCATCCTGCGGTTGGCATCCATTACCAGCATGACATTATGCTTCTTCTCGGCAATGTACTGTCTGATAAGGACCTTCTGGCTTCTGGACGTCGCCTTCCAGTCGATATCCTTGATGTCGTCTCCGGGCACATACTCACGAAGCTCGTCGAAATTCATACTCCTGCCCTTATAGATGGAGTTGTATGAACCGTCGAGGATCCTGCTCGTGGCCTTATCCGTGGCTATCGTCTTATAACGCTTAAGCCCGAATTTGATTTTCGAGACGTAGTCTAAGTTCATGGAGTAACAATTGCTCCGACAATAGCATCAACGATTGATTCTTCCTTAACGCCGTCGGCAATGGCAGCGAAGTTAAGCATGATCCTGTGACGCATTACCTCATGTCTCATGGCCTTAACGTCATCCGGTGTGACATAAGCTCTGCCCTGGATGAGCGCGACAGCCTTGGAAACTTCCATGAATGCGATGGCCGCACGTGTGGAGGAACCCATTGCGACATAACTTGCGAGCTCCTTTGAGATAAACTTCGAAGGATCACGGGTAGCCTGGACGATATCAACGATATACTTCTTGATCGCAGGCGAGATATATACCTTCTTGCAGAGGTCCTGCAGGAACTCGATGTCCTCGATCGAAACGACAGCGCCGGAGGATGTGAATACATCATTCTCGATCCTGTTCAGGATCTCGACCTCGTCGTTTACGTTAGGATATGTGATAACTTCCTTGAGAAGGAATCTGTCCTGCTGTGCCTCGGAAAGCTCGTAGGTACCTTCCTGCTCGATAGGGTTCTGTGTAGCGATAACGATGAATACCGGCGGGAGCTTATATGTCTGTCCGCCGATACTTACGGATCTCTCCTGCATGGCCTCGAGCATGGCGCTCTGTGTCTTCGCGCTTGAACGGTTGATCTCGTCCAGGAGCAGGAAGTTGGCATAAACAGGTCCGATCTTCGTCTCAAATGTGTTGTTTGTCATGTTGAATGTCTGCGTACCGATGATATCGGAAGGCAGAAGGTCCGGTGTGCACTGAACTCTCGAAAATGATCCGCCGACGGCTTCCGTCATGACCTTGGCAGCGGTAGTCTTCGCAAGACCCGGCACAGACTCGAGCAGTATATGACCGTTGGCGATCATGGATACCAGGAGCGACACGCCGAGCTGGGACTGGCCTACGATCTTGGAATTGTAGTAAGTCCTGATGTTGTTGATGATGGAATTTGATCTAGCCAGCTCATCAACATTGATGTTCATTACGAGTTGTTCAGCCATAAAAACCTCTCATTCTTGGCGTTTCCGGGACATTATCATCCTGCGTTCATGGTGGTTATACCGCACAAATCCATCCCCGTCGCGCTAACCCATAAAAATATTTTGACTCGCCTATTATACTATCTAAGGCGCTGTTTGTTTAAGAAAATTGTGTGAAAGCTTCATTTTTGCGCCGATTTGTTGGTATTTAACATTTTCGGACCGCTCCCTTCCCGCCGTTATCACTATTTGTACAGTTACGGGACGGATTTTGTTGCGTTGGATATGATTTTCGGGCCGGCAGTCCGCAGCGCCCGGGCCTCTTACTCGGCACCCTTTTCGACCAGTGCCTCGTGCTCCTCCTGAATCTCCGGATCGAAGGAAAGCATCGGCCGGACGTCCTTTTTATCCTTCAGACGGCGCGCAATGTAGTTGTCCGTGATCTTCTTGACGAGCGGGAAGAGCGCAACGACACCGATCAGGTTGGGGATCATCATAAGACCGTTGAATGTATCGGAGATGTCCCATGCCAGAGAGCTCTCCATAAGAGCGCCGGCGATTATGATCAGCACGAACAGGATCTTATAGACCTTGGCTGCCTTGGTGTTGATAAGGTACTCGACAGCCTTGCTGCCGTAGTGCGACCAGCCGAGGACTGTCGTGAAGGCAAAGAGAAGTATCGCCACCGCGATAAACCATTCGCCGCCTTTTCCGAAAATATTGCTGAAGGCCTTGGCAACCAGTGTCGCATCATCAACACCTTCCTTAACAAGACCCGTACTAAGATCAATATAGCCTGAAGTAAGGATGACCATGGCGGTCATCGTGCATACGATAAATGTATCCGCGAAAACTTCAAAGATGCCCCACATGCCCTGCTTTACAGGTTCCTTGACATCGGAATTGGAGTGGACCATTACGGACGAACCGAGACCTGCCTCGTTGGAGAAAACACCTCTCTTGCAGCCCTGGGTGATAACGTCCCTGATGACGATTCCGGCAGCGGCACCGGCCACAGGCTTGATGCCGAACGCGAACTTGAAGATCGCCACGAAAGCCGCCGGGAAAAGACGGATATTAATGATAATTACGATAAGCGCGCCCAGAATATAAGCAACTGCCATGAACGGGACGATCTTCTCGGCAACTGCCGCGATACGCTTGAGACCGCCGATGATGATAACACCTGCGGTGATCATGAGGATGATTCCGATCGAGAGCGGGATGAGTTTGATATTGCCGAAGACCGTAAGATCATTGGTTATGTCAGAGAAGAAAGCCGACTCAAGATTCAGAGTGATCTTGTTAACCTGGCCCATGTTGCCGATACCGAAAGAAGCAAGAGCGGCAAAACATGAGAAAAGCACAGCGAGGAACCTGCCGATGTTCCTGCAGCCCTTGTATCTGCCCAGACCGTCCTGGAGATAGTACATCGCGCCGCCGGACCATTCACCCTCATCGTTCTTTCTTCTGAAGAAGATACCGAGAACGTTCTCGGAATAGTTTGTCATCATGCCGAAAAATGCTGCCACCCACATCCAGAAGACTGCGCCCGGACCGCCTAAGCAGATTGCTGCGGAGACGCCTGCGATGTTGCCGGTGCCGATCGTTGCCGCCAAAGCCGTGCAGAGAGCCTGGAACTGGGAAACGCTTCCCTTCTCACCCTTGTTGTGGCTCTTCTTGTCGAACACGCCGCCGCCGGTCTTTTTCCACCAGTGCCTGATGTGCGTGAGCTGGAAGAACTTCGTCACAATGGTCATTAAGATACCCGTTCCGATAAGGAGGAAGAGTCCGATCTTGACCCATACAAAAGAATTTACGGCATCGTTGATGTTGATGATATTCTCAAGAAATTGTTCCATTTTGATTCCGTCTTTGAAAGATTATTAAACAAAAAACACACGTTCTGTCTGAAACATAATAAAAGATGTAATCCCATGCCGCAAGTTATAAGCTGAAATTGTAAGGCATCTGCAATACAAGGCGGATCAGAGAAAGGGATTATTTCCTTGTTCTCTCCCACTTTTTCTTGACTTCTCCGGCTTTGGCAATGATCTTCTCCTTCCAGTCGTCGTCCTGGGCATCGAGCTGATAGGCATCGAAACCGAACTCCCTTCCGTACGAGCATATAACCGCCTCGTCATCCACATGAAGCGATATCCTGTACCTGTTGGGGACTTTCTGGGGAAGGATCTGGGATCTTCCCTGCTGGACTTCCTTAAGATGTCTGGTGCCGTTGACGATCCCGTCAAACCTGACACCGTAATGCCTGAAAAGAAGTTTTATATAATTCTCGGTACGGAAAGAAGATGTATATACCCAGACTTCATAACCCATTTTCTGCAGCGTGTTGATAAGGTCCGGCGTGCCGAGCCTCAAACGTTCCTTGTAGATGCGGTTAAAGGGAAATGCAAGTTCCTTTTCTGTCTTGTGAGTCGCGGGATTTACGAAAAGCACCTCATCCAGGTCAAAAGAAACCCTCATCTTGCCCGGATCATCTTTTGGATTCATACTTCTCCATCTCCTCAATAACGGTTATTACCTTCTTTGCCCAATCCTCCTCCGGGGAATCGATCGCCCGTTCTTCAAAGTCACCCGTTTTGCCCCGCGTTACGAGGATAAGATCGTTATCGATATGAAGGGTCTTCGAATACTTATTGGCAATGAGCTTCTCCATGCGGACAGCGCTCTCGGTCTGACTCTGTTCTCTCTTAGCCACACCGGTGATTATGCCGTCGACATGAACGGAATAAGCCTTGAAGAATTTCTGGATGTCATCGATCGAATAGTAATCAGCCGCATAGACCCAAATGTCGTAGCCGTTTTTCGCAAGGAAATAGAACATAGCGGGAATGCCGAGCCTGATCCTCTGCTTCATGCGGAGATTTAACGGGAAGATGAACTTCTTCTCAAGATACTTATAGTCGTCCGGTCTGAAGACGACCTCGTCAAGATCAAGCGTAACGCGCTTGTCGTGCTGCGACTTTTCCAGGATCTTCTTAATATCGGATTCCGTCGCGACATTAATGATCTTGATCGGGACTTTTTTTATGTTGCAGCGCATTGCGGCCGCCCATCTGTGATGACCGTTCAGGAGAAGATATCCGTTGGGGCGGAGCTTTTCGACGGTAAGAGGCTCATCGAAGATCTTGCGCTCAAAGTGCATGGCTTCACGGAATTTCTTCTCATACTCGCCTATGATCCTGTAGCTGGGACCGACAGCGGGGATAGAAAACTCGTCTTCGGCATTGGGGTGCAGGTCGGAACATTTGGCCTTCCTGACAAACATTCGCTCTAAAAGGTCCGCATGCACAGGCATATACACACCTTTCTGCTTTGATACCTCATCAGCTATAAATACATCAAACTTCGATTTAGCCATTTCGGCGGCACCTCCGGAGTATTAATGTCCTTGCGTAACAGACGTGAAGCAGATACGGTAACCGTCATTGTCATGCGCTATGACTTTCGCATATTTGCGCTCACCGTTCCTGCATATAAGGATATTCTGACGGTCACCCAATTCAATATCCGCAGAGAACATCGCGTATCTGTTATCCGCGGAATGCTTGAATATCTTTCCGGAATGCTCTTCCTCAACAACGGTCTTTTCCTTAAGAAGGAAGAACGCGCAGTCTTCATCATCGTCGAGCCAGATGATCTCTTCATGGTGAAGATCAAGAGAAAGATCACCTATACCCGTTACTTCGTAGTATTTAAGTTCGTTGGCCGAACCCTTGGGGAGGAAAGCACCTTCGGATACATATTTGATACTTTCATCAAGAAGCCTTCTGGTATTCTCGGTGATCAGGATCTGGCCTCCGACAGTAAGGGCTTCGAGCCTTCCCGCGGTGTTGACGGGAGAACCCATGCAGCCGTACTTCATCTTCTTATCCGAACCGATGTTGCCGACGACAACGTTACCGGAATTCACGCCTATGCCCATCTCGAGATCCGGATATCCGTTTTCGCGGTTCCATTCGTTTACCCCGATCATCGCATTCTGCATCCCGACCGCGCACTTGACAGCCAGCGACGCGTGGCCGGGCCACTCTTTCGGCGCACCGAATACAATAAAAATACCGTCACCGAGAAACTCGATCACGGTGCCGTGATATTTCTCGATGACGGATACCATTATCTCAAAATAATGATTCAGAAGGTTTATGAGCCTTTGCGCGGACATAGTCGTCGCAAGCGCCGTAAAGCCCCGGAGATCGCTCATCATGATAGTGACTTCAGAAGTAAGTCCGCCGCGTTTCTGGCCTTCGGCGGTCGTAAGCACGTAGTCGGCTATATCCGGAGACGTATATCTCGCGAAAGCGGACTTGACCTGAATGAGCTTGGTAAGATCAGTGATAACAATCAGGTAAGCCGTCAGCGGTTCCTTGAAATATGTCAGCCTGACATGGAGGTTATGAACCGTTCCGTCTTCCTTAACATAATCGACCACCGCTTCCTGGGATGAAAGCTTCTGAGCCACCGCATCAATGAAAAGCTGGATCAGGTCATCATTGCCTTCGACGAAAGGGATGGCATCCCAGATCTTGATATCACCTTCTGCCGTGATCCCGAAAAGTTTCTCGGCCGAAGGATTTGACTCAAGGAGCACTCCCGTAGAAGAGACAACGCATACCGCATCATCTGTTTTCTCGAAAATGTACTTTATCTGTTCAGCAGGTATATTGTCGAACACTTAAGTCTCCGCCGGATCCCGGATCCTTTAAAGGTCACGGTCCCGAAATCATTTATCAGCTGTTGTAAAGATCGTTGATCTCCTTGCAGGCCGAGAGGTAATCGTATGTGAGCATTCTCAAACGGTATGAGAGGTGCTTTAAGATCATCTCGATCTTAACCGGGGAATCCCTGAACATCTCCTCAAGACCTTCGGGACGGACGATCTCGACGAATGTATCATCCATCTCCGCAACGGCAGTGGCACTTCTTGCCTCGTCGGCGATCATGCCCATCTCACCGAAAAATGATACAGGATAAAGATCCGTGAGCTTGACCTGCTTGGGATCGCCGTAGTTCTTGTAGATGCCTACCAGGCCGCCGTAAACGATATACATGCACTTGCCGACTTCGCCTTCCTTGAAGATGACCGTACCGGAGCTGTATGTCTCGATCTTGCCCTTCTGCTCCTTGAGACCTTCAGACGCTTCGCGGAGAGCCTCGGCAGAAGGCTTGTTGATATTATTCTTTCCTGATGCATAGTAATCTATATACTTCTTGATCTTGGCAAAGACCGTCTCGCTCTTCTTATCCTGGGAAGCCTTGACTTCCTTAAGAACTGAAGTAAGAACATCATACTCGGATGTCAGTTCCTTGATCCTGTTGCCAAGATGCTTCATGATCTCATATATCATCCCGGGATTCTCGGAAAAATAACCGCCAAGTTCCTCACCTGTGGTCTCAACGGCAAGAACATCTTCCTTGGCCACGATCGTGGTGCTTCTGGGGTATGTCTCGATGACGGCCATCTCGCCGAAGAACTCGCCCGCATTAAGAACTGTGAGCTCTCGCTCGCCATCTTCGCCGTAATTTGCGATTACTTCAACGCTTCCTTCGATGATCTTGAAAAAGCTGTTGCCTTCATCACCCTGCTTAAAGATAACCTCACCCTTCGAGAATCTTCTTTCTGTACTCATGTTGTGCCCCTTTCATCAATTATCAATAATTTATTATAACTCGATTATTTCTTTATTTGCCTTAATTCATACATTGTTCAATATCATTTAACGCGTCTTTCTTCTTTAAATGTAACCGCCGCAAGAGGGTGCTCGCGGCGGCTGGAGGTAAAGTGCATTCCGGGTATTCGGGTGACCGGAAAACAAAAATTATGAAAAGAACGGTTTATTGTGTCTTCTTTAAGTGCTCAGGATCATGTCTCCTGTGTCTTGGCTGTGGCTGCTGCAGCCTTCTTCATGGCGGACTTCTTTTCGCGGTTCTTCTTTGACAGGATCTCAAAAACAACCGCTGCGAGGAGAACCAGACCCTTAACGATCTTGATCCAGTCCTGGTCAACGCCGACGAGGGACATGCCCTGGTTGATGACACCGATCAGGGCAGCACCGACTACCATTCCGATGATGGTTCCGGAACCGCCGTATGCGGATACACCGCCGACGATACATGCTGCGATGGCATCAAGCTCGAACTCCTGGCCAGCAAATGAGTTTGCGGCACCGGTTCTTGTTGTAACGATCAGGGCTGCTACAACGGTGAGGATAGCCATGTTGAGGTATGCAGCGAACATGATGAGCTTGTTGTTGATACCAGAAAGTCTTGAAGCTTCGGCATTGCCGCCTACCGTCATGAAGTGACGTCCGATCGTGGTCTTCTCTGTGATGATACCGTAGATGATAAGTACGCCTGCGATCCAGAGAACGACTACCGGGATACCGCCGTCAAGCGAGAACTCGATTGCGAGAAACAGGATGACTGCAGCGATGAGGATGCTCTTTAACAGGACGAACCAGAAAGGATCTGCCTCATAGCCCTTCTTAATCTTATTGGCACGGGCCTTAAAGTTAAGGAAGATAACGACTCCTGCTGCGATGACGCCAAGTGCAACGCAGGGGATATTCAGTTCGCCCCAGCCTGTCTCGAAAAGCTTTCCGCTGAATATATGAGTCAGCGAAGAAGGGAAATTGGAGATGGCGTTTGTTGTCGAAGCCTTTGTGAGGATCTGTGTACCGAGACCGCGGAATGCAAGATAACCTGCAAGTGTTGCGATCCACGGAGGTATCCTGACATAAGCGATGAGGTATCCTAATACGGCACCGTATGCGAGACCGACACCTACAACGATCAGAAGTGTGACCGGTGTGGGGGTCGTATTCTTGATGATGTTGTTCTCTACTGAGAAGAGGCCAGCGACCGCACCTGCGAAGCATACGAACGAACCTACGGAAAGGTCGATGTTACCGCCGGTAAGCATACACATGAGCATGCCGGCACCTAAGACGAATACGTATGCGTTCTGCTCAATGAGCGATGTCACGATCGAAGGATCGAGCATGTTCGTGCCCTTGATAACTGCTGCGAGAAGTACGAACAAAACATAAACTGCGAAAAGTGCGATCGTCATAATGTTCTTTTCAAGAACGTTCTTTATATTGAATTTATTCATGACTGAGCACCTCCCTTCTCTGAAGATACAGAGCTTGTGGCCTTTTTCTTGGCTCCTTTTCTTCTCATCTGCATGATTACGTCAAAGAGTACGGCTACGATAAGAACGATACCCTTAACGACTTTCTGATAGTTAACAGGCGTATCTGCGATAGACATGCCCTGGTTGATGATACCCATCAGGGCAGCACCGATGATAACACCGCCGATGGAACCTGTTCCGCCGTATGCGGAAGCGCCGCCGATAAAGCATGCTGCGATAGCGTCCATCTCATAACCGACACCGTATGTAGGTGTGGAACCCTGAAGTCTTGCGATGTTTACGATACCTGCAAAACCTGAGAGGACACCCATCAGAGTGTAAGCGCTGAACATAACCTTTCTCGTGTCAATACCGGAAAGTCTTGTTGCCTTCTCGTTACCGCCGACAGCGTAGAGGTTACGGCCCAATGTGGTCTTTGTTGTGATGTAAGCGAAGATGCCGAGGATAAGAGCGATCCAGATGAGTGCTGTAGGAATGCCCTTGTAGCCTGCGAGCTTGTAGCTGAACCAGACAACGACAGCAGCAATAAGGACTGTCTTAACGATTACGGCCCCCAAAGATTCAACTTTGTAACCCTTCGCGATAAGTCTTGTACGGTTAACAAATGTGAAGATGACATAGCCTACTGCAATAGCGATGCCTGCTGCCATACATGTAACGTTAAGGCCGCTGTCAGGTGCGATGAAGCTCAGGAAATCCGGAACATAGCAGGAATCGCCGCCTCCGAAGAGATTCAGGAATGTCTTGTCTTCAACAGGGATCGCAAAACCGCCCATGATGATGTTTGCGAGACCTCTGAATGCGAGCATGCCGACGAGTGTTGCGATGAACGGCGGAACCTTTACATAAGCGATCCAGAAGCCGTGCCACAGACCTACCAGAAGACCCATGACGAGCATTGCGATAACCGCAACGAACCACGGCATACGCCAGTTGTACATCATCATTGCGCCGACACCGCCTGCGAGGCAGACAACCGATCCTACTGAAAGATCGATGTTACCGCCGGTAAGGATACAGAGGAGCATACCGGTTCCGAGAACGAACACGTATGCGTTCTGTGATATCAAGCTGTCGATATTCATCGGGTATAATGTCTTACCGCCTGTGATGAAGTAGAACGCGATGACTACAATTACCGTAGCGATAAGCATCATGTATTTTCTTAAGAAAGTTACTACTTTATTTGCGCCCATCGTTATGCCTCACTTCCTACGCCGTCAGCGCTGCTCTCACCGCTTACACCGACGATGCAAGCCATGATGTTTTCCTGTGTTGCCTCGGAAGCCTTCATCTCTCCTACGATCTTTGCCTGGTTCATGATATAGATCCTGTCGCTCATGCCGATGACTTCGGGGAGCTCTGAGGAGATCATGACGACCGATTTTCCGGCCTTTGCGAGATCGTTGATGATGCAGTAGATCTCATACTTCGCGCCTACGTCGATACCTCTTGTAGGTTCGTCGAGAATGAGGATATCAGGATTAGCAAACATCCACTTTGCGAGAAGGACCTTCTGCTGGTTACCGCCCGAAAGATTGCCTACGAGCTGCTCGACCGAAGGTGTCTTCGTCTTGAGTTTCTCTACGTATTCCTGAGCTACTTCGTATTCTTTGTCTTTGTCGATAAATGTTCCCTTGCTGACGCCGCCAAGGTTCGCAAGAGTCGTATTTCTTAAGATAGAGTTCGAAAGGACAAGGCCGTTGCCCTTACGGTCTTCGGTAACATATGCGAGGCCCGCTTCGATAGCCTGCTTGGGGCTCTTTAATGTTACGGGCTCGCCGCGGAGCATTAATTCGCCGGAGATTCCGATTCCATAGGATCTTCCGAAAATACTCATCGCGAGCTCTGTTCTGCCTGCACCCATGAGTCCGTAGATACCTACGACTTCGCCTGCACGGACATTGATCGAAACGTCGTCGCAGACCTTTCTCTCTGAGAACTCAGGATGGTAAACGGTCCAGTTCTTGACCTCCATCATGACGTCGCCCAGTTTAATGTCGTGACGCTTCGGGAAACGGTCTGTGATCTCACGGCCAACCATGCCTTTGATGATCCTTGCCTCAGAGATCTCCTGGTTCTTGGAATCCATTGTCTCGATCGTGGAACCGTCTCTGACAACCGTGATCTTATCTGCTACATATGAGACTTCGTTGAGCTTGTGGGAAATGATGATCATCGTCATTCCCTCTTCTCTCTGGAGCTTCTTCATGAGATCCAGGAGCGCTCTTGAATCGGTCTCGTTAAGTGATGAAGTAGGCTCGTCGAGGATGAGGAGCTTGGCATTCTTTGCCAGAGCCTTTGCAATCTCTACGAGCTGCTGCTTACCTGTACCTATATCTTTAACAAGTGTTTTCGAGGAATCCGAAAGACCTACCATTGCG
The DNA here is from genome assembly GCA_902776845.1 of Oscillospiraceae bacterium. GTDB lineage: Bacteria > Bacillota > Clostridia > Saccharofermentanales > Saccharofermentanaceae > Saccharofermentans. Next base: position 5,993 of record CACYRM010000018.1, on the reverse strand, counting down.
AGGTATTTGTCTGCCTCTGCATAGGTCCTGTTCCAGTCGATACACCATTTGCTTCCCTGTTCGTTACCGAGGAACATATTCTCACCGATCGTCATGTAAGGGATCAATGCGAGCTCCTGGTGGATGATAACGATTCCTTTTTTCTCGGAATCCTTAATATTATGAAATTCGCATACTTCGCCGTCGTAAATAATGTCGCCTTCGTAGGTGCCATACGGATAAATACCGCTGAGAACGTTCATCAATGTCGATTTACCGGCACCGTTCTCGCCGACCAGCGCGTGAATCTCCCCCTCTTCAACCTTCAGGTTGACGTTGTCGAGAGCCTTAACGCCCGGAAAAGTTTTGGTTATGCTGTTCATTTCAAGCAAAACTTTTGCCATGTGTCGCCTCTTTCGTTAGATTAAATGTTTTTTGTTTTGAGTTGCAAAAATTGAGTTAATTGAGTTTGTTGAGTTTGTTTGCAGAAATGCTTTAAATTTCAAAGTAAAGGTCAAACCCCAATATACAGGCGGGGTTTCCCCCGCCTGCAAAGGGCTGAAATAGCTTAAATTAGCTGAGCTGTGCTTCTGTATAGTAGCCGGAATCGATAAGGATTTCCTTATAGTTGTTGATATCAGCAAATACAGGATCGCAGAGGTAAGAAGGAACGTCCTTCTTGTTGTTGTTGTATGTGTTGTTTGTCTCAACTGTCTTACCGTCGAGGATCTGACCAACCATAGTAACTGTTCTCTCAGCGAGTGTACGTGTGTCCTTGAATACGGACATTGTCTGCTTACCAGCGAGCATGTTCTTTACAGAAACGATGTCGCAGTCCTGACCTGTAACTACCGGCCACTTATCCTTCAATGTGTAACGTGAGTCAAGAGCATTTACAACGCCCTGAGCTGTTGAGTCGTTGGAGCAAAGCCATGCGTCGATCTGCTTGTCTGCATAGTTGGAACCGATGATGTTCTCAGCTCTGGACTGAGCTGTAGCTGTTGACCATTCAGGTGTAGCAACAGAATCGAAATCTGTCTGTCCGGAAACGCAAACGAGCTTGCCAGAATCGATGTAAGGCTTAAGAACGTCCATAGCACCGTTGAAGAAGAAGCCGGCATTGTTGTCACCGGGGTCACCAGCTGTGAACTCGATGTTGTAAGGGCCATCAGTGTTGTCGAGGTCGAGGGCCTTCTTAACGAACTCACCCTGGATCTGGCCAACCTTGTAGTTGTCGAATGTTGCATAGTAAGAAACGTTGTCGTTGTCCATCAGGAGACGGTCATAAGCGATAACGGGGATCTTCTTAGCAGCAGCCTTGTCGAGAGCTGTACCGAGTGAAGAAGACTCGATAGCAGCGATAACGAGAACCTTACAACCTGAGTTGATCATGTTCTCAACCTGTGAGAGCTGTGTGTCAGCCTTGTTGCCTGCATACTGAAGGTCAACTTCATAGCCTGCAGCTTCGAACTTCTGCTTCATGTAGTCGCCGTCCTGGTTCCATCTCTGGAGATCCTTAGTAGGCATTGATACGCCAACCTTTTTCTTTCCAGAACCAGCGCATCCTGTTAAAGCAGTTACAGCGATAACAGCGCAAAGAACTGTTCCAAGAATTTTCTTTAACATTGAAAAATCCTCCTATTTAGTAATATGGCACTTCCTGCCACATACAACTTATCATTGGTCATACAGGAGTTGCATATCGAGATTCTTGATATTTTTGGCGAATCGGCATAAGGTTTCGGAGCAATTTAGCACAATCATGTAGTCAATCTTACAAATTTGCCATAATTGTGCTAAACACTTCAAAAATACCGCAAAAACAAAACGGGAGACGGAGGAGTTCTGCCACACCCGATGTAATCAATGGATAATATTATAAATATATATTGTATGTTACTATAAATATTGACTTCACGACCATAACAGGAGAGGGATAACTCCATGATCGACTTTTATAATGCTTTCATTTCGTACAAACACGCAAAGCTTGACTCGGCTATCGCCGAGCACGTACAGCGCAAGCTCGAGCACTACCATGTTCCGTATAAGCTTAAAAAGAAGCTCAAGCACACAAAGATCACGAGGATCTTCAGGGACAAGGACGAGCTTCCCATCACGAGCGATCTTACCGAGACCATCACGGACGCTCTCAAAAAAGCCGAGTACCTGATAGTCATCTGCTCGACAAACACCAAAGAATCATACTGGGTAAAAAGAGAGATAAACACTTTCCTTCAGACGCACACGGCAGACAGGATACTGACGGTGCTCTGTGACGGCGAACCCTTTGATGTCATTCCCGAAGAGCTTCTCTCGATGGAGAAGGAATTCAAGGACGAGAACGGCATAACGCACAAGGTCAAAGTGCCGGTCGAGCCTTTGTCATGCGACTACAGGCTTAAGCGCTCAACAGCCGACAAGGAGGAACTCCCCCGTCTTGCCTCGGCGCTCCTTGGATGTTCATATGACGAACTACAGAGAAGGAACCGTCAGTACAGGATAAGGCGCGTTGCTGCAGCCGCAGCCCTGGCGTTCACGGCAGTGGTGGCATTCGGATGCTACATGGCGTACACGAGCAAGCAGATAAACGACAATTACATCGAATCATTAAGGGGCAGGTCCCGCTATCTCGCAACCGAGGCGGAACAGCTTTTTAATGAGGGCAGGAGAGCCGATGCAATCCAGCTCTCGCTTGCCGCGCTTCCGAAAGATTCCAAGGACAAGATGCCGGTAACGGCACAGGCCGAGCGCGCAATAACTTACACGACATCCGCATACAAAGCCAACAACGGCGCTTACTTCACGCCGGTCTGGAACTACAAGGCAGCCCATCCGGTAAAAAAGACGGTCCTTTCGGAAGACACATTCCATCTTGGCGCAATGGACCAGGCCGGTGATGTTTTCTGCTGGGACACCAACACCCACGAACTTGTTTTCGAGAAGGGCGGGACAAATGACCAGGTTGACTTCCTCTTCCCCAATAACGAGTCGATCATTATTGCATATTCGGATCATATCGAGGCTTACAACATCAAGTCCGGAAGCCTTATGTGGAGCTTTAAGACGCTTGATGAGTATCCGATACGCGAGGGCGATATCCAGAGCACATCCAACACGGTATTCATAGATAACGGAGACGGCACGGTCTCCGAACTCTCGTTGAGGGACGGAAGCGTAAAGAAAACCCATAAGCTGGTTGACGGATTTCTGCCGTCAATTTATAACCTGACTGTCTCCCCCGACGGGAAAAAGCTGGCTTATACCGATGCCGCTCTGGCATTCGGTTCCGAAAATATCTATATCTATGACACAGAGACCGGCAAGGCCGCCACAGGCACCATCGACGCTTATCTGCTCTGGTCAATGAAATTCACGGACAACGATCACATCTGCATCATGTCGAGCAGCGAGCTTACGGTTGATTCCGTCTCATACAGCGATGAGATGAAGATAAAGCAGACCGGATATATGGACGTGCTTTGTTTCGACAGTTCTATGAAGCAGGTCTGGAAAAAGGAACTGGCTTATAACGATGTCGCATCAGGCATCAACTCATTGTATCTGTCTGTCCGCGACGCTGTCGTCGTCTACGCGGGCGATGTCGCCGTGATCATCGATCAGAAGACAGGAAATGAGACAAACAATTACCAGACCGGAAGCTCCATCATTACCTGCAACGACACCAACCAGGACGGACTGCCGGAATTCGTGTGCAAGCACGGAGAGTATATTTTCGCGCTGAACGAGAGTACGGATAAGCTTGTTGTCTACAACGTTCTCTGTGACAATATCAAATCTGCAGTTGCAAGCTCTCTGGTCTATGCCGCCCAGGCGGGAAGCGAGGATATCATCTGCTATACACGTTATTTTGAAGATGACGGTTTTACGGAGATCGATGCTTACGGCGGTTACTCCTCAGGCTCGTCTTTCCAGGCAAGTTATGACGATGACGAATATCTCATAATCGCGGCTGTCGTGGACGATACGGATGATGTGAGAGTAAGTGTTATAGACATCAATGAGGGATCGCTCATCTTCTCGGAGGATGTTTACGCACCTAACGGCCTGCTGTCCAACTTCAGCATTGAAAAGATCGGCGATACCATCTACGGAATATTAGGTTACAGCATTTACGAGATCGATCCGGAAAATGAAAAGATCAAAAAGGTTGATGTCGAACTCGACTACGGGATCTATGTATCCAACGGCAAGATCATCACGCCTGACTGGTCCGCCGGTTCAAAGATCGTTGCGGAGATCACGGATCTTGACGGCACCGGCAGCATAGAGATCGAGAGTAAGGAGATCGACGACCTTGACAGATTCAATCAGGGACAGCCTTTCTATGTCAGTGAACTCGATTCTGTATTCTTCCCGTTCGGCGACCGTCTTTTCGTTGCGGATCTGAAGACCGGAAAGGTAAAGGAAATGAATGTTCCGGACAGCTGGAACGTCAGCACTTCCCAGGATGTTTATTTCACGGTATCCGAGGACGGATCCCGTATCCTTATGTCCGACGGAAACACACTCCTCGTAACAGACTCCGATCTGAAGGAGCAGTACACCATCCGCAGCAATTACAATTACAGATGCAGCGCCGTCTTTAAGAAAGACATTCTGTATGTTGTCGCTGACGGATATCTTTTCCTGTATGACGGCAAGACCGGCACGCTTATGGAAAAGTACGAGATGACGCTTTACGGTGTCGGCAGTTCCGATCTTGTCTTTGATGACGCGAACCACCGCTTGTATTTCAGGACAGGCGATCAGATAAGCGTTTTCGATACGGAGACATGGGTCGAGATCGCGTGCGTCAAGAATGCCTACTGCTATCACGCAGGCTCGGACCGTTTCTATGTATATTCATACATGGTAAGCACGGTCTGCACTCCGGGATACTTCAGGAATTATTCGCTTGAGGATCTGATCCAAAAAGCCGAAGACATGCTGGGCAATCAGGAACTCCCTGTCGAGATCAGGTCAAAGTACGGTATCTGACCGGGTAAACCACAAACAAAAAAGGGCCGTCACAAACCGGGCGGCCCTCATTATTTTTATTATCTGCTAAATTATCTTCTTTCCTTATAGAACCTGTCGAAAAGAGCTCCGTTGACGATATAGATATCGTGCTCGTCATCCGCCCTTACGGTCAGGTAATCGCCGACTTTGCCGGAGTAGTACTTATCCTCAGTCCAGGCAGTGAAGAGCTTTACGGGCTGCTCCAGAGGCTTGGCGAAAACAATGGAGCTTCCTATCGTTCTCGCGGTCTTGGCAAAAGGCATAACCTTCTTGACCTCGCCCGTCTTTCTGTTCTTGATCCTGGGCTCGTATTCGAACTGCTCCTCTTTTGTATAGACAAAATTAGTGAGCTGATAGCTGCTTAAGAGCTTGTTCTCCTTGATCGGATAGACCTCACCCTCGACGCCTATCATGAGATAAGCTTCCCTGTCGATGACGGTGTCGACATCGCCTTCAAGGGTTCTGATATTGATCGGTGTTCCGATGGGGAAAACGTCAGAGAGCCTGACATAGCCGAGCGACTGGGCGATCTTCTCGTAAGCCGGCCACTTGGTCGTGTTGAGCTTGGTGTTTTTCGCATAGATAACGAGATATCTGTCGTAATACCACTGAAGGCGTTCCTCGATAGTCTCTCTTGCGGATTTGGTAAGAAGATCGGGCATCATGGTGCCGCCGGCCTTCAGCGTGTGACCGCCGCCTCCGCCGCCGAGGCCATCAGCGAGATAAGCCGCAAGCTCATCCGCGCGGACTTCCTTGGAGCAGCTCCTTACGGAGAATTTGACTTCATAGGGACTCTCATAGAACGCCACACAGACATTGACATTCTCCGTCTCGAGCGCGAAATCGCTTATGACACCGAGGATGCACGGATCGCAGGCCTCAGCCTCGATAACAAGATATTTGTTGCCTGAATGATAATCGTAGTTCAGGATAGCCTTGCCGGTGATCTGAAGTTCTTCAAGCGAGATATTGGAATTGATCATCTCGGTGAC
>CACYRM010000017.1 GCA_902776845.1 Oscillospiraceae bacterium | reverse complement strand
AAAACAAGGTATACTTTCAAAGTTCGAATACGGATGCTTAGCTCAGCTGGCTAGAGTACCTGCTTGACGTGCAGGGGGTCACAGGTTCGAGTCCTGTAGCATCCACCATTTTCAAACCTTATGAATAAGGCCCCGGGGAATGTGAACCGGGGCCTTTTGAGATATAACCTGTTTTGGGATAACACTATAAGGAATAAAAAGAAATGAACAATCGCCCCGGTCGATTAAGACAATGGATAAAGACGGTTATTTCGTTTGCTGTTCTCGGAACAGTTGTTTTGTCAGGAATTATCCTTTCATATAAGGATCATGCCATTGATGTCTTCCCGACGGATGAGACGCAGATAAGGCTTTATGGTGAATATCATGGTGCTGAGACTTATTATGAAACCGAATTTAATCTGTGGAAGGATTACTACAATGAAGGATACCGGGATCTGTTTATAGAATTGCCGTATTATACTGCGGAATTCTTAAATGTCTGGATGAACGAAGATGATAATGCAATCATCGATCAGGTATTTGAAGATCTTCAGGGCAGCGCTGCGGGAAATGAATATTACTACGGTTTTTTCGAGGAAATAAAGAACAGTTGTCCTGAAACCGTTTTTCATGGTACAGATATAGGTCATCAGTTTGAATCGACCGGTATAAGATATTTGGATTATCTTGAAAAAACCGGAAAAAAAGATTCCCCGGAATATGAGAAGACGGTTAAATGCATAAGACAGGGAGTCGAAGTGTATACTGACAATATTGTATATACCGGATTATCACCGCTCCGTGAGAACTATCTGGTCGAAAACTTCATAGAAGCATATGACATGACAGACGGAAGGGTGATGGGTATCTACGGAAGCGATCATACAAGATCCGATAAGCCCGAATACCTGTATGGAAGACTTAGAGACCACTATGCCGGTAAGATCAGCACGGTCAGGATAAGCACTGTGATTTTTGGAGAGAACCCTCCATATAAGATAGGGTTTTCCGTCACAGGCTTAATGATCCTTTTAATGATGTTTATTCCGAAGATCCTGCAGATTAGAACAGTAAAGACTGCAGACAGCAATAAACACGCAGCAGAGAAGAACAGGTTGCTGTTGATTCTTGAACGGGCCGGAGAAGTTACACTGATTGTATCCCTTCTTATATTCAAGTCGGTTGATCCGCATGTAAAGATCAACCCTGAGGGAGTCTATTTCGATTGGATCCTGATTTTGTGGATTGCAGCTTTTGTGTTGCTTATCCTGTATGAATGCTATTGGATCAGATTTTATATAAAAAAGAAAAACGAGAAATACTTGTACTCGTCATTTGCCGGATATCCCGTAGCCGGAGCAACACTGCCTGTAATTGCTGTTCTGCTGATCGGTATCTATTCCGGAAACCTTGTTCTGATCGCGGTTTCGATCATATTTGGATCAGGACTCATAGGAAATCACGTGATCCTCGCGGATTCAGAGCGAATATTGTAATCGCGCGTTTAATTATTTCTTGACCGAATATCAATAGCGGTTGATAATCAGAAATATATTAAAAATATAAAAGGTTTCTGTTCCTTTATATAAGGCACGACAGGATTTATGAAAAAAACGGCTGATTATTATGCTTGGATTTTTGATTAGTTATCAGGCAACAATAATGATGATGTTGAGCAGTATGTGCGGACTTATTGCTGTATTTGTACTGTTCATGAAGGCCCTTCCCAAAAAGAGACGCAATTCGCTCCTGGCTGTTGAAGTTTGCGCTATGGTCACTATGGCTGCAGACTGTTTTGCATATGCTTACAGGGGTGATCCGTCTGTTGAAGGTTTTTGGATCGTCAGGATCAGCAATTTTTTGGTTTTTCTGATGAATATAGGCATTCTGTTTGCGTTTAATGCTTATATCACCGATCTTTATGAGGATTCAAACAGCGGGCAGGGATTTAAGAGGCTTAAAGTCGTAAATTATTTGGGAATAGCGGGTATGGTAATGCTGATAGTATCCCAGTTTACCGGTCTGTATTATTCGTTCGACGCAACGAATACCTATCAGCGCGGACCCGGATTTCTGTTCTGTTATCTTGTTCCTGCGGTTATGCTTATTCTGCAGGTCTCTGTCATTATACAGAACTGCAAAAAGCTCAGTCCGATCATCAGTCTGTCGCTTATGCTTTTTTCGATCCTGCCGCTTATCGCCTCAGTTGTGCAGATGAAGATCTACGGCCTTTCATTTATAAATACAACGATCGCGGCAATGGCGCTGCTGCTTTATCTGTTTGCATTGAAGGATATGAACGAATCTTATGCCCATGCAAACGATCTGCGGATAGAACTCCTGACTGCTGAGCAGCAGAGCATGAAAAGACTTTTTGAACAGACTGCTGAAGCATTGGCAAGCGCGATCGATGCCAAGGACAAGTATACTCACGGTCACTCATCAAGAGTTGCGGGCTATTCCAAGATGATAGCCAAAATGGCCGGTAAGGATGATAAGGAATGTGAAGATATATATTATGCCGCGCTCCTGCACGATATAGGCAAGATCGGTGTTCCTGATGAGATCATCAACAAGAAGGGTAAACTGACTGACGAAGAATATGAGAAGATCAAAGAGCATACGACTATAGGCAAGGAGATACTGTCGAGTATAGTTGAATTTCCTTATATCAGTATCGGAGCTCATCACCATCATGAGAGATTTGACGGAAGAGGTTATCCTGACAAGCTCAAGGGGAGTGATATACCTGAACTTGCGAGGATAATAGCTGTTGCCGATGCCTATGATGCCATGACATCCAAGAGAAGTTACAGAGACCCGCTTCCACAGGCAACGGTAAGACAGATCCTGATCGAGGAGATGGGTGAGCAGTTTGATCCGCTGTTTGCCACACAGATGATACATATGATCGATCAGGACCAGGAATACGCTATGCGTGAGAAAGAGGATGTAAAAGAGTTTTCCGGCAATGACGAATTCACTTTTACGGGCTTCAGGGATTTTCACACGGAAGGTGTTTTAGCGGTTCCTGAACGCAAGCTGAATATCCGTTTAAAAATCTCTCCTGCTGAAGGTTTTGATAATAAAGACTGCGATCCGGTAATAGTGCTTTTCGATGCTTTGGACGGAAGAGTCCATGAATCGGGAAAACTGGCTGAACAATTACTCTATACCGAGTATGTTGAACTTAAATATGACGGAACATATAAGACCGGCGAAGCCAGAGCCGTAAGACCGAACATAATGAATATGAAATCCCCGTCCTCTTCCGTTCCGGCTAATGGTGTGTGCGGTGAATATGAGATCGAGGCCGTCAGACAGAAAGACCATATTCTTGTAAAACTGATCGGTGAAGACAAGATGATCGAATACATAGTTGCGCTTGCTGACAGCACCAGATACTGCTACATAAGTTTTTCCGGTGCGGATTACCATCTCAAGGTTATATCAGTAGATCATTCGGATGAAGCGGTTGAAGAGAATTCCATTCCGCGTATTGCCGAACTGGTTTCTTATATCGAAGGTGAGGCCGGTAATGTTCCGAATGTGCAGGTTGATAATTACAGGACCGATGCGACGGACGGAGTTCTTTTGAAAAACGCAATGGAAATCGATTTCCATGCCAAGAGTCTTCCGACGGCAAGGCTTATATGGCATTGCCCGTTTGTCTGTCTGTTTACGTCTTCAAACGGTAAAGTAACTGATGAGGATTACCGTGAGTTCGCGCTTGTAAGGCTTGACGGAGAGGTATGGGAGACCGGATATTATGCGTCCAATGAAGTGATCATAAGCAGGAATGACCAATTTGACGGCTGGGACGGATGGAAGAAGATCAACCGGGAAGGCTTTGACTGTCATGTCTCTATCAAACGCAGCGGGAAAACCATCACTGTAATTACGGAAAACGGAGGGATCCTCCTGAAGAGTATTACTACGATACGTTCTGATGATGATACGGTATATGTGGCTCTGACGGGAGACCAGTGCGCCCTTACCGGGATCTTTTTCAAGACAGATGACTGATATCTCAGGTTTTTTCCTTTCAGATTTTTAATATGTGCGAAATGCAGAGATAAAATTATTTTGCTATAATCCGTTTATAGCAAATAACGAGGTCGTAACCTGTCTTATGAACAGTATCAAAAGATTGCTCGGTCGCACCCAAAAATACATGTACGATGCCTCTATAGATATAAAAGAGCGCACGTTTATGCTTTTTTCAGTTGCTGTTCTTGTTGCCCTGTTTTTGGCAGTTCCGTTCGGTCTCATTATGCGCGAACCGTTGTCCGCGACGATCTCGACAGTTGTCGGAGCGGTGTTCTTTACACTTTATGTGGTCTTTTCTTTTAGAAAAAAGCGTATCAAAACGGCGAAGATCGTCATATCGGTAATCCTGGTCTTTATCTTTCTCCCGGCAATGTTCTTTACAAACGGAGGCGTTGAAGGCGGCGCTCCTGTCTGGCTCCTGCTCGGGACATTTTATATAGCTCTGATTCTGGAAGGAAAATTCAAGGTCGCGATGTTTGTCAGCGAAGCGATAGTCATGATCGCTACCTGGGTCACAGCATATTATCATCCTGAACTGGTAACCGGATATTCAACATTGGGTAATTATTTCGATACACTGGCGGCTCTTTTTATCGTAAGCGGAATTATAGGTGTTATGGTCTCTTACCAGATCAAGCTTTTGCGAAAAGAAGAGGAACATAAAAACGTTGAAAGACTTTTCAGTCAGACGGCTATGGCTCTTGTAAACGCGATCGATGCTAAAGACAAGTATACACACGGACATTCAGCCAGAGTTGCCGAGTATTCCAGAAAGATCGCGGAGATGGCCGGGAAAAGTCAGACGGAGTGTGACGAGATTTATTATGTTGCGCTTCTTCATGATGTAGGTAAGATCGGAGTGCCGGAGCATATCATTAATAAGCAGGGCAGGCTTACTGACGAAGAGTATGATGCCATTAAGCAGCATACTGAAATGGGAGCCCAGATACTGCAGGATATAACGGTTTATCCTTACCTGAGTATAGGCGCCAGGTATCACCATGAGCGTTTTGACGGCAAGGGTTATCCTCACGGACTTAAGGGTTCGGATATCCCTGAGATCGCGAGGATAATATCCGTGGCTGATGCCTATGATGCCATGACATCCAGCAGAAGTTACCGTGAGACTATCCCACAGCAAAAAGTCCGCGAGGAACTTGTGGAGTGTTCGGGGACACAGTTTGATCCGAAGTTTGCGAATATTATGCTCCATCTTATTGACGAAGATACCAAGTATAAGATGAAAGAAAAAGATGTTATCAATCAGCCGACGATCGACGATGTCCTGACTGTGGAAAAGCACAGGGATGATGTCTCGACGGGCATACATATTACTCCTCATATGGTTACTATAAACGTAAAAATCGGTCCGGCCAAAGCCGGTGTTGCCCCCAAGCCTTCTATTATCCTGTTTGATGCTCTTGACGGACGTTACCATGATACTGAGAAGGAGATCCGTGATCTGATCTATTTCGAATATTGTGAGATCGGATTTGACGGTCAGGTAGTAAATAAGGGCGCACGTAAGATCGAGACCAGACCTGTTGATTCTGAAGACACTGTAATGCGTCCCGGCAGATACAAGATCGAGGCGTGCAGGTTTTTGGATCATACTCTTATCAGGATCACGGGAAGTGATAAGACCTATAACCCTAATGCCGGTTCATTTGAAGCTATCATCGCGATGCCTGACAGTTCGCGCTATTCCTATATCGGATTTACCGGAGAGAACTGCACGGTAAGTGATATGACGATCAACCGTTCCAAGGAAATGATAGATGAGAGTTATATCCCGAGGATCGCTGAGAAGATCAGCTTTATAGACGGTCCTGAAGGCGATATCCCGAATGTTCAGATCGACGGTTACCGTTCCGCTTCGTCCGTCGGCGTCCCCATATCGGAAAAAATGAAGATTGTTTTCCATACCCAAAGCCTTCCTACCGCAAGGCTTGTATGGCATTGTCCCACATGTCTTATTTTCTATTCTGAAGACGGTACCGTCGGAGGAAAGGGATATAAAGAGTTTGCTCTTATGAGACTTGACGGTGAGACATGGAAATCCGGAGATGCATCCGACTGCTCACTGCTTGTTGACAGGCATAACTTTGAGGGTTGGGATCACTGGAAGAAGTACAACAAAGACGGTTATGAATGTACTATCAGTTTTGAGCGGAATGCCAACACCGTCGTGGCTTATACCGAGAATGACGGAATATCGGTCAAGAGCACGACAGAGGTCAAGATCGATGCCGACGAGATCTATGTGGTGCTTACAGGTGACCAGATCGCGCTTACGAATATCAGGATCGAACGTTAACCGTTTGGTAAATAAGTGCGGTTATATGCCTGTTTTGGACTGGACGTGAAGAGATACAAATATCTTTGATTTGACCGTCAAGCTCGCAAAGTCTTATAATTCATATAGCGAAAGCATGGAATAAGAGGAGGAATATTATATGGGAAAATTCTGTCCGCGCTGCGGAACACAAAGTCAGGATGATGCCAATTTCTGCATGAAATGCGGTTACAATTTCAGCGAACCGCAGACAGGCGGAACGGTTGTACAGCCTGTTGTCGCAACAGCGAATCCACAGCAGAAAGCTTCTTCGCAGACAAGACCCTGGGTCCAGAATTCAGGCGTGGTAAACCCGTATCCTGTAGCAGGTTATGCCGAGTACAATCCTACATTTCACTGCAAATGTGAGTATTGCTATTATGAATTCGATTACCATTCCTATGATCTCGGACACAGGGCATGGTATCCGCACGGTTTTGTTTATTGTCCCCGCTGCCAGAGACCTTTGAGACACAAGCTGGAATATGAGGTAAAAGAAGGCTCTGCGGAACTTCAGCCTGCGGCACCGGCTCCTGCGGAAGTGAACAGCGAGCCTGCTGTTACAGAACCTGAGCAGGCGGAGACCGAAGCTGCGGAGTAACCCGCTGAAATAATTGCTGTCTAAAGGCTGTTTCAGTTAATGAAACAGCTTTTTCAAGTTGGAAATAATCTTTCTTATATGATAATTTTGTATAACTATGGCAATAGATAAAAGCAAGACAGATCTTATCAAGGCAAAATATGAAGAACTGACCGGCACATTGAGCGATCCGGCGGTTGCTTCACGCCCGGATGAATACACAAGGTATTCAAAGGAACTTGCTGCTCTCAATCCTCAGGTTGAAGCGATCCTGAGCTACGAAGCGTGTGAAAAAGAGATAGAGGGTATTCTTGCCCTTCTCGGGAGCGGAGACTTAAGCGGTGATGATGAGATGAGAAGTCTTGCTAATGCTGAGCTTTCAGATGCCAAAGAAAAGCTTGAAGTGCTCGAAAAGGAACTGATGATCTACCTGACTCCGGGCGACCCGAGAGATTCAAGATCCGTAATCCTTGAGATCAGGGCGGGAGCAGGCGGTGAGGAGTCCGCGCTTTTCGCGGGAGATCTTTTCAAGATGTACAAGGGTTATGCCGCGCTCAAAGGCTTTGATGTAAGCATAGTCGATGAGAGCCCGACGGAACTCGGCGGCTACAAGGAGATCGTTGCCGAGATCGACGGAGTACGTGTGTATTCAAAACTGAAATTTGAGAGCGGAGTCCACAGAGTCCAAAGGGTTCCCGTAACCGAGTCGGGAGGAAGGATCCACACCTCGACTGCAACTGTAGCGGTACTGCCAAAGGCGGAACCCACCGATGTGGAGATCAATCCCGCAGACCTTAAGATCGACCGTTTCAGAGCTTCGGGCGCAGGCGGACAGCATATCAATAAGACATCTTCCGCTATCAGGATCACGCACCTTCCCACCGGCATGGTCGTTACATGTCAGGATGAGAGATCCCAGATCCAGAATAAGGAGAAGGCCATGGCTGTTTTGCAGAGCCGTTTATGGGAGATCGCCCATCAGGCCGATGTGGACAGACATAATGATGAGAGGAAATCCCAGGTCGGAACCGGTGACAGATCCGAGAGAATACGCACATATAATTATCATCAGGGAAGGGTAACGGATCACAGGATCGGGTTAACTCTGTATAAGCTCGACAGTATACTTGCAGGCGATCTTGATGAGATCGTGGATGCCCTGACTCTGGCTCAGGCTGCAGATAAAGCGGGAAGCAGTGAAGAGTAAATATATTAGAGGTATTTATGGAACGCGCGAAAAGATATAAGAAAACATTACTTATAAGATCAGACGACAAGGAGGGCATCAAGGACTGCGTCCGCCATCTTAAGGACGGCGAAGTGATCGGTTTTCCGACAGAGACAGTTTACGGTCTCGGCTGTGACGCAAGAAACGGTGAAGCCGTAAAAAAGGTTTTCGCGGCAAAGGGAAGACCTGCCGATAATCCCCTTATCTGCCATATTGGAGATAAATCCCAGATAAAGGATATCGTGTCGGAGATCACACCCATGGCACAAAGACTTATTGATGCTTTTATGCCGGGACCCATTACTCTTGTAATGAAGAAATCAGATCTGATCTCTTATGAGACTACCGCAGGTCTTGATACTGTGGGTGTCAGAATGCCCTCGCATCCTGCAGCCAACAGGTTCCTTAAGGAAGCCGGCATTCCCGTAGCGGCACCCTCCGCAAATCTTTCCGGAAGACCTTCTCCCACAAGCAGCAGGTCAGTTATGGAGGATATGGACGGATATATTTACGCGGTAATAGACGGCGGTGATTCCGAATTCGGACTTGAGTCCACGGTTGTTGACTGCACCGGAACGGATCCTGTTATCTTAAGGCCGGGTGCTGTTACAAAGGCAGATATCGATGCTGTTCTTCAAAGCGGTGAGGCTGTACTGGCAGGAAGTCTGAAGGGCAGTGAAGCTCCGAGATCTCCGGGAATGAAGTACCGCCACTATGCTCCATATGCAAGGGTTGAGATCATGAAGATGCCGGAAGGCGTTGAGATCAAAGGCGATAACGCGGCAGGTCCTGACGGCAGGACTGGCCGTTATGAACCTGTCGATCTTAAGAAACTGACTGACGATGAGGCAAAAGAACTTGTAAACATCGCGTCCCCGTTCATATTACGTTCAAGAGAGATCCTTTCAGAGAACCCGTTTGCAAGGATAGGCCTGTACTGCGGCGGCGAGATAAAGGCTATGTACGGCAAGCTCAACGATAAGATACTGTCCGCTCATACGGAATTCTGTGTTTACGGAAATACTGTTGATGTCGCAAGCGCTTCCCACGGGCTTTTCGAAGGCTTGAGATTCCTGGATGTGCAGGAAGTCGATGTCATCCTTGCCCAGGGTTTTGACGGGGACGGACTGTCTGTCGCATACATGAACAGGCTTTCAAAGGCTTCAGGTAAAAAAGAGGACCTTACTCCCGGAATGCCTGCGCCTGCAAGGCCCTCAAGAACACCTCTGCCTATCGATGCGTTTAAGGATACGGTTACCGCATCTGTACTGTTTGTAGATGATAATAATACTTCGCTGTCTGCCTGCTGTGAGATCCTTATGAGAATGCTTCTCGAAAAGAATGAGCCTTATATATCCGACAGTTCACGCGATACAGGATTTGAGATCTATTGTGAGTCTGCAGGCCTTACGGCAATGGACGGAATGGATTCGGATCCGGATATGGACCGGGCTGTAAAAGAGCTTACCGGAAGGGGGTTGGGTTCAATAGAGTCAAGAAGAGCAGATCCTGCCGTTTACGACTGCAATGACCTTATCCTGACAGTAAGGGATGAGCAGGCTTTCGCCATAATCAAGGCTTTTCCGGAGATAAAAGATAAAGTGTTTTCGCTGTCGACATTTGCGGCAGCTAACGGACTTGTCATGAAAGATTCGTCCGGAAGAGTGATGTCCATATCCGTTCCTGACCCTTCAGGCGAGAATTTTGAGACTTATCTTCATACCGCGAAAGCACTCAATGCATGGCTTGAACTTTTATTCCCTTATATTATCAAGGATCTCGGGGCGTCGAGGGTCTGATCCTGTTTTTGGGACAATAAAAAATTGAGACCGGTCTCAAATACCCCTCTAAAGTCTCAATCTGCTCTCAAAGGGTGGAATTTTGATTTTGCGGTTGTTAGAATTTCCATTGTAAGAATCAGGATGAGCTGAGACGGACTATCCGCGGGGGACCTGACCGGCGATTCCAAGGCAGGACATGAACGGTGAGAACAGCCGGGGTTATATAATCGCTTGACTTTGGCTCTTGAGCTGTGTTATTCTTCTCGTTGCCGTTTATATAAAGGCGGCATCCTTGCCCGGTTAATCCCGGGCCGTAAAGTCCAGAAGGAGGTGAAAATAACATGGCAAACCAATATCGTTTGATCACTATCCTCAGCACCGCTTTGGGTGAAGAGGGAATTGCTTCTCTTACTGACACAATTAAGGCTAAGATCGAATCAGGCGCTACGATCGTTACATGCGATACGATCGGAACACGTGAGCTCGCTTACGAGATTGAAGGTCAGAAGAACGGCTACTATGTTCAGACTGTATTTACTGCCGATAGCGATTTCCCTAAGGAACTTGAGCGTGTTCTCAAGATCACTGATGGTGTAATCCGTTATCTCATTGTTCGTGTCGGTGAGTAATCACTTCAGACAGGAAGGTAACAGTAAATGAACAAAGTAGAATTAGTAGGAAGACTTACTAAGGACCCGGAAGTTAAGCTTACTTCCAATCAGACCCAGTTCTGCAACTTCACAGTTGCGGTTGACAGACGTTTCAAGGACCAGAACGGTCAGAGACAGGCTGATTTTATCAACTGTGTTGCATGGCGCCAGACGGCAGTATTCATTCAGAAGTATTTCCGCAAGGGCAGCCGTATAGGTCTGGTAGGAAGCATTCAGACCAGAAGTTACGATGATCAGAACGGACAGAAGAAGTTCATCACGGAAGTCGTAATAGATGAGGCTGAATTTGTGGAATCTTCAGGTTCAACACCCGTTGTTGACCCGTACCGTCAGGAGCCCGCAGCTCCTGCGCAGTCTTTCACTCCGCCCCCGGCAGATTCTGTTGCAGCCGGTGCACCTACTGCTCCCAATATGCAGATAGACGCACCTACTATGGGCGGTTTTGATGAAGGTCAGTCCGGTGAGCTTCCGTTTGAGATTTAATTAAAGGAGATCACTCAAAATGGCAGAGAACAGAGCACCCAGAGCCGGTGGAAGAGAGTTTGCCGGCGGAATGAGGCAGAGAAGAACACGCAGGAAGGTTTGCAACTTCTGCGCCAATAAAGTCGAATCCATCGATTTTATGGATGATGTTACTCTCAAGAAGTATATTTCCGAGAACGGAAAGATCCTTCCCAAGAGAATGACAGGCACATGTGCTATCCATCAGCGTGAGCTTACTACAGCTATCAAGCGTGCACGTCAGGTTGCAGTTTTGCCCTACACGGTACAGTAATCCGTTTCCGGGACAAGGTCTGACGCGGTTTACACAAATCGCTGAAGCTACGCTATAATTTTAAAATGTAATACCAATCGGGCCCTCTCAGAGCATATAATATGTTCCTAGGAGAAAGCCCGATTGTTTTATAAATGCAATACGGGGAACAGCGGAGGTATATTTATGAAGGTTATTCTTCTTTCTGATGTCAAGAATGTCGGCAAAGCCAATGAGGTCGTTAATGTCAGCGACGGTTATGCCAGGAATTTTCTTTTTAAGAAAGGACTTGCAAAAGAAGTAACTTCTGCCAATCTGAATGAAGTAAAGCTCCAGACAGGCGCAAAAGCCGAGCATGAGAGAAGAGCCCTTATCGCAGCGCAGGAAGCCAAGAAGATCCTTGACGGCAAGGTCTTCCGTGTCGTTGCCAGGGGCGGTGCTGACGGAAGACTCTATGGAGCAGTTACCGCACAGGATATTTCAGACAGCCTTAAGAAAGAAGGCTTTGACGTGGATAAAAAGAAAGTGGTCATTCCGAGTCCCATTAAGAATACCGGAATGTTTAAGACCAGAGTAAAGCTTCATCCACAGGTATCAGCGGATATCAATGTTGAAGTGGTAACCGGAGCCTGAGAGGATCGGTCGGAATATGGTTGATGATCCGGAATATTTGAATAATCTTATCGATCAGGGAATTGAAGACAGCGGCGAAGTCGAGGTCGAGATGGCTGTTCTTGCGCTGTGCATGCGTAAGAATAATGCGATCCTGCAGGTCGTTGAGAATAAGATCTCGGAGGAGGATTTTTCCGATATCCGCAACAGGACGATATTCAGCGTGATCATCGATATGTTCCTTGATAATGCCCAGATAGACAGGATCACCGTTTATTCCGAACTTGAGCAGAGAGGTCTGGCAGATAAGGCCGGCGGTCAGAGATATGTATACCGCGTCGGCGACAAGACAGCGGTCCAGTCAGCTCTTAACGGGTATATTGATGCTATCAGGGAAAGAAGCGAGAGGACCAAGCTCCTTAAGGCTGTCGAGGAAGTCAGAAAGAAGGCTCTGGACGGCAGACTGCGTGCCGGCGAAGCCGTCGATTTTGCTATCGATGAGATATCCCATCTGAAGAGTACCGGCGATACAAAGGGATTTGAGGGAATGCCCGAGATCCTTAAGCTGACGATGAGTGAGATCACTTCCGAACTCAAGGATGAGAATGTCGGAGGCAAGGTCAAGCTCGGTTTCCCAAAACTCGATTCGATGCTCGGAGGATTAAGACCGGGCTCTCTCAATATCCTGGCTGCCCGTCCGAGTATGGGTAAATCCGCGCTTGCCATTAACATGGCCGCGAACGTCGCAAGATACCAGAAGCCGGTAGCAATCTTTTCGCTTGAGATGAGCAAACAGGAGATTGCTTCAAGGCTTATGTCTTCGTTTATGAACAAGCCTGTAAGCGAGATAATCTACTCTCATAAGATGAGCGACAGTGACAGGAAACAGATAGACCGTGCATTGGAAAAACTCTCCGAGTTTCCGATATATATTGATGATAATTCTGATACGAATCCCGTTACGATGAAGTCCAAGCTTCAGCAGCTGTCTTTGGATCCCCGCAAGGCTCCCAGGCTGGTGGTTATCGATTATCTTCAGCTGATGACCATGCCGGGCGCAGGCGGAAGATCGCGTAATGAGGAAGTTACGGCTATTTCAAGATCATTAAAGCTCCTTGCCAAGGAATTCAACATTCCTTTTATTGCTCTTTCGCAGCTCTCGAGAGGCGCGGCTCAAAGAGATGACCATACCCCTCAGCTCTCAGACCTGAGAGATTCCGGCGCGATCGAGCAGGATGCGGATACGGTTATGTTTATCGACAGACCGGATTATTACAAGAAAAAGGATGAGGAGGGTTCCACTGAGGAGGAAGCTCCCCAGAATGTAAATTTTAAAGATAATAATGACGCCAAGCCGGCATATATATACCTGTCAAAGAACCGTCACGGCAAGACAGGAAGAGATTCTGTATGGTGGGTCCCCAGAAAGACTATGTTTATTGAACACAGCGAGAAGGATCCTGAAGATGACGGAGGAAGCGCATATACAAGAACTGTGGACAGCGATACGGCGTCCCAGAACTATAATTTTGATAGTGTAACGACTGACGAGGCTCCGATCCCGGAACCTCCCGAGCCTGACAATGAGGATATACCGCCCGAGGGCGATGATTTCTTCGCTCAGACTAATGATGATTTCCCGAGCGGGTTCTGATTTTGAAAGAAGATAAGACAGACCGGATCTTAGACAGAGTCCTTGAGTTTTCAGAAAGCAAAGGGCTTTTTGACTGCGGCACCGTTGTTGTCGGGTTGTCCGGAGGTCCTGATTCAGTGGCATTGATCTGTATCCTCAAGGAACTGAAGGACCGTAACGATATAAGCTGCAATATCCGCGCTTTTCACTGTAATCATCACCTGAGACCCATGGTCTGTGATGAGGAGGCTGAGCAGGTAAGAAGCCTTTGCGAAAAGTTGGGGCTGGATCTAAAAGTAATCGATTTTGACTGCAAGGGGTTTGCGGAAAGCAACCACATATCGGAAGAGACTGCCGGGAGGCTCCTGCGTTATGAAGCTTTCGAGCAGTATGCCCGTGCTTTTGAGAATTCCACCGGCAAAACTGTCAGGATCGCGATCGCGCATCACAAAGATGATATCGCTGAGACCATGATGATGAATCTCTTCAGAGGTTCCGGCCTTGAAGGCCTGGTCAATCCGAAAAGTATTACCGGAAGGATAATAAGACCTCTTCTGTGCCTTAAGAAAAGTGAACTTACGGCTTATCTCGATGAGCGTAAGACCGGTTACGCGATAGATCAGACCAATCTTACCGCTGAGGGGACGAGGAATAACTGGCGCAATGTATTCCTGCCTGAGATAGGCTCATATTACAACGAAGATCCGGTTGTTCCGCTCACAAGGACATATAAGCTTCTGGCAGATGATCTTGATCTTATCAGCAGGACGGCTAAAGAGTCATATCTGTCAAACAGGATCATTCTTTCAGGCCACCCCTTTATCAGCGCTGCCGGAGCAAAGGATCTTCATCCCGCATTGCGTTCCAGGGTCATCCGGCTTTTATGGCAGGAAACATTCGGGGACCTTATAGATTTTGAGGAAGTTCACCTGAACGGCTGCATTTCTCTTATGGCACGTGAATCCGGCGGAGAGATGATCCTTGATATGCCTTTCGGGCGAAAAGCATACAGATGCGGGGATTATTTCGGCTTCTCCGATAAGGAACGGACAGGTTCTCTGGCTGGCGTGATAGCCGGGCAAATGGGCTTTCTGATATGTTCTGACCCTGTTAATACGGAACTTGCGCTTCCGGATATTGACGCAAACGGCGGATTTAGTGTCAAAATCTCCAATTCTGCCCTAAAACTCAAGGCATTAAGAATTGAGAATAAGGGAGATTTAGAGTATAATTACTATTCGTGGTTTTGTCCTTTGGATAAACTTCCGGGCGGCAGAATCACATTCGGCAACTGCAGCGGGATCGCGGGAGACCTTCGCATGAGAAAGGCCGGATCGGCGGGAAGCAAGGAGCTTAACCGTTTGATGACTGATCTCAAGATTCCTGAATCTGCAAGAAAGCAGATACTTTTCTTTGAAAAGGACGGGGAAGTATTGTGGTTGCCGGGATTCGGCCACGGCACCGGGTTTACGGATGCCTTAAGCCGGGAAAGATACAACGCAGGCAGACCTGAAGGTGATATGCCTGAGAACATGGTCAAGTTTACGATAGAAAGGCAGTAAGCTTCGGATGGCAATAAATACTGATACCGTATTAGTGTCCCATGAAGAGATCGAGCAGATGCTCGACCGTCTGAGTGCTGAACTTAACAGAGATTACAGCGGCCAGCCGCTTGTTGTTGTAGGGATACTTACCGGAGCGTTTATCTTTACTGCCGATCTTGTAAGACGTCTTGAGATGCCGGTCATAGTTGATTTTATGCAGGTGTCTTCTTATGTCGGTGAGTTTTCGACAGGAGAGCTTAAGATAAAGAAAGACCTGTCATATGACATCGAAGACAAGAATGTTCTCATTGTCGAAGATATCATTGATACGGGAAGAACGCTTGCTCTTCTTAAACAACAGTTATTAAGCAGGAATCCCAGGTCACTTAAGATCTGTACGGCTTTTGACAAGCCCAGCAGAAGAGTGAATGATCTTGTGCCGGATTATAACGGAATAACCGTTCCGGATGAGTTTATTGTCGGATATGGTCTTGACCTTGACGGCATGTACAGGGATTTTGATGATATAAGGATCGTAAGAAAGGAATAAGAGATCGTGGCAGATAAGAATGAGAAAAGTTTTAAGCCGATTGGCGGAGGATTATTCTTTTATATCGTGATGATAGTTGTGCTGATAGCATTTTCAACTATCGTTTTCGGCGGCAACTACGGGCAGAAGGAAAAGACAACCCTGTCAGACGTAATGAGCATCATTGAAGATGATAAGAACGAGGTCAGCCTTGTTGAGATCAAGGGAACGACAGTTACTGTTGAATATAAGAATGAAGCCGGGATCAATCTTGAGGTAACCCAGGATGTTCCTTATGAATTCGTTGATGATCTTGTCCTGAAACTTGATAAGGCAAAGGCTGCCGGTAAGATCGGCAACTATAACTATTCCGAACCTTTTGACTGGTCTCTGATAGTCAATGTCGTTATGTTCGGCGTATCGTTGGTAATCGTCATCGTTCTGTTCCTCAGTATTACAAGACAGAGCAGGGACGGCAACAGCGTATTCAGCTTCGGCAACAACCGTGCAAGAGTATCCGACCCCAATAAAGACAAGGTTAAGTTCTCTGATGTTGCCGGTTCCGTTGAGGAGAAGGAAGAGCTTCAGGAGATCGTGGACTTCCTCAAAAATCCGAAGAAATATCAGCAGCTTGGCGCCAAGATCCCGAAGGGTGTCCTTCTCTACGGTGCTCCGGGTACAGGTAAGACATTGCTTGCGAGAGCCGTTGCAGGTGAGGCAGGCGTTAAGTTCTTCTATATCTCAGGTTCAGACTTCGTTGAGATGCTCGTAGGTGTCGGCGCTTCCCGTGTAAGATCACTGTTCTCCGATGCCAAGAAAGAAGCTCCTTCCGTAGTGTTTATCGATGAGATCGATGCTGTCGGCCGTAAGAGAGGCGCAGGCCTTGGCGGCGGTCAGGATGAGCGTGAACAGACACTGAACCAGATCCTCGTTGAGATGGACGGATTTGATGTTAATTCCAATGTAATCGTAATGGCGGCAACCAACCGTGTTGACGTATTGGATCCCGCGCTCCTCCGTCCGGGACGTTTCGACAGACGTATTATGGTAAATATGCCTGATGCGGATGAGAGAGAGGCTATCCTTAAGATACACGCACGCAAGAAGCCTCTTGCCAAGGATGTAAGTCTCCATGAGGTTGCTCTTTCCACAGTCGGTTTTACAGGTGCGGATCTTGAGAATCTTCTTAATGAAGCTGCTCTCATGACTGCGCGTCACAATAAGAAAGAGATCGGCATGCAGGAGATCACCGATGCCATGTTCAGGGTTCAGATGGGTCCCCAGAAGAATTCCAAGAAGCTCAGTGATAAGGTTAAGCGTCTTACTGCTTACCATGAAGCAGGTCATGCCGTTGTTCTCCGTGCCACATCTGAATTCGAGAAGGTTGACCGTGTAACGATCGTTCCTGCCGGAAGAGCAGGCGGATTCACAGCCTATAAGCCAATCGAAGATACGGATTTCTATACTGAGAAGATGCTCCTTGATACCATCAAGATGACACTGGGCGGACGTGCTGCTGAGGAGGTATTCCTTGGCGAGGTCTCCACCGGCGCATCTTCCGATCTGCAGCAGTGCAACAATATCGCAAAGAATATGATCAAGCGTTACGGTCTTTCCAAGAAGTTCCGCAACATGGTATTTGGCGATGAGAATGAGGAAGTGTTCCTTGGCTATTCAATGGGCCAGGTTCAGAGTTATTCCGATAAGACTGCCGCTGAGATCGATGAAGAGATAAAGTCTATCATCGACACCTGCTATGAGGAGACCAAGAGGATCCTTATCGAGAAGAGTACTACCGTAAAGGGACTTGCTTCCAGACTTATCGAAAAGCTTACGGTCGACGGTCCTGATTTTGAGAAGATATATGTTGCCGAAGGCAATCTGAGTGCTGTTTATCCCTCGGAGTATTCAGGAATAGACACATCCGGAAGCGTTGATGGTCCGGAGAGCGAAGCGTCAGAAGTTCCTTCTGCCGCACCGGTTGCTGCTGCCCCTGCAATTGATGCTTCGGCTTCAGATGATGATCCTGATGATTCGAATGATCCTGGTCCGTCAGACTGATTGCTTTATCTATAGTTGAAAAGACGGGGTATCTCGGAAACGGCTCTGCTCAGCCACGGGATACCCCTTTTTATTTGAATCAAACCGTTATCAGACACTTTTTCTTCCGTTCGAAAAGGAGATACATAATAAAGATCAGAAAGATTATTGCGGGACTGCTTGTTTTGTCAGCCTTTTTCGGAACTGCCTGTTCAGGGACAAAAGCATCAGATGTGGCTGGCAACGCTGTTGCGGATGTGCTGACCGGAAAGACAGGCCTTACGGGAACCCTTCCCATGCCTTATTACTCGTCGACCGATCAGATCGGCAAGAATAAGTGCTGGAAAGATACCGGCTGGAATGCCTTAAAGGATTGATCCTGAGGGTTTATTTTGAGTTGATATTCTCGAACGAGAGCTTCATCTTCTCGTTGTGTTCGATCGCCCAGTCAACGGCCCATTCAGACTCAAAAAGCACAACCGGAGCATCGTCCCTGTCTAATACAAGAAGCGAAGTCGAAGTGAGAGTCATCTCCTTGGGATCGAACCCTTCGACATCCGATTTTGCCCAGCGTGCAAGCCTGTAGGGAAGAGAAGTCCTTACTATGTCAACGTTGTATTCTGACTTGAGCCTGTATTCGAGAACGTCGAACTGAAGGATTCCGACTACGCCCATAACATAAGTCTCGGTTCCGATATTCGGCTGCTTGTAGAGCTGGACCGCGCCCTCCTGGGAAAGCTGTTCGATACCCTTAAGGAACTGCTTGCGCTTCATTGAATCCTTGGGCTCAACGCGGGCGAAATTCTCCGGCGCGAATACCGGGATCGGGTCAAATTCGAATTTGCGGTTGGTGGATATGATCGTATCACCGATCCTGAAATTGCCCGGATCGAATATACCGATGATGTCTCCGGCATAAGCCTCCTCTGTGATGGCTCTGTCCTGAGCCATGAACTGCTGGGGCTGGGCCAGAGTGATCTTCTTTCCGGTACGCATGAGATTTACCGTCATGTTCTTCTCGTACTGACCTGAGCATATACGGATAAATGCCATACGGTCGCGGTGGGAAGGATCCATGTTGGCCTGGATCTTGAATACGAAGCCTGAGAACATCGGATCTTCAGGTTCGATCATGCCGTCAGTGGTGTGATGAACGGCAGGTCCGGGACTCATCTTAAGGAAATGCTGAAGGAAAGGTTCAACACCGAAATTTGTTATGGCGGAACCGAAGAAAACGGGTGTAAGTTCCCCATTAAGAACTTTATCCATATCAAGCTCATCGCCTGCCATATCAAGAAGTTCGATGTCATTTCTCAATGTCTCAAGGTGACCGGGCATAAGCATCTCATCGAGCTTCGGATCGTCGATGCCGGATACGCTCTGGGTAACCATTGATGCGCCGTGGTCATTATTTTCGCGGTCGAAAAGAAGGACGTTGCGTGAAGCTCTCTCAAAGACGCCTTCGAAGTCGCCGTCTGTGCCGATCGGCCAGTTAATAGGAACTGATCTTATACCGAGGACTTTTTCCAGTTCATCCATGAGATCAAAAGGATTCTTTGCCGCTCGGTCCATCTTGTTGATGAACGTGAAGATCGGGATGCCGCGTCTCCGGCAGACCTGGAAGAGCTTGATGGTTTGTGCCTCGACACCTTTTGCTCCGTCGAGTACCATTACGGCCGAGTCAGCTGCGCAGAGCGTTCTGTATGTGTCCTCGGAGAAGTCCTGGTGGCCTGGGGTGTCAAGGATATTGATGTGGCAGCCGTCGTATTCGAACTGCATTACTGATGAGGTAACCGAGATACCACGCTTTTTTTCTATCTCCATCCAGTCTGAAGTGGCATGCCGCTGTGCTTTACGGGCCTTTACGGAGCCGGCCTGATGGATGGCTCCTCCGTAGAGAAGGAGCTTCTCTGTTATCGTGGTCTTACCTGCGTCCGGGTGCGATATGATCGCGAATGTGCGACGTCTTTTAATTTCTTCAACTGAATTCATTTTGCCCTCAATAAATGTATAATGTTCTAATCAGGATTCTTGTTTCAAAGACAAGTAATTATATATAAGAAAGAAGGGAATTACAAATAATGAGACGTGGCGGAGGCGTACTTATGCATATCAGCTCACTTCCGGGACCGTTCGGAACGGGAGTGATGGGACAGGAGGCAATTGACTTTGCAAAGCAGTTGGCTTCACAGGGGATGAAATACTGGCAGGTGCTGCCGTTCTCATACCCGGGCATGGGTAATTCACCTTATCAGAGTTTCTCGGCATTTGCAGGCAACTGGCTCTTTATCGATCCCAGAAGGCTGGAGAAGAGAGGGCTTCTTACACCGGCTGAAGTACAGCAGGCTGAATATAATCAGAATAAGTGGAGAATAGATTACGATTTCTTAAGGACCAACAGGGATGAACTCCTTAGAAAAGCTTTTGAGCGCGCAGACAGGGAGCTTCTGTCAAAGGCGGATAAGTTCATTAAGGATAACAAGTGGGTCCAGGATGTCGCGGCTTATCAGACAGTAAAGGATGCGGACTTCGGAAAGCCCTGGTGGGAATGGTCCGATTCAAGACTCAGAAATTACGACAAGTCTGCCGTTTCCGAACTTAAGAATGACCCCAATTACAGATATCACGGCTTCGTGCAGTATCTTTTCTTCGATGAATGGGCACAGATCAAGAAGGAGATAAACGATCTCGGAATTTCCATAATCGGCGATATCCCGTTCTATGTTTCAGGCGATTCGGCTGATGTATGGGCAAGCAGGGATCTTTTCAAGATGGCTTCCGCGGCAAGAGTCAACAAGGTCCTTAAGGATTACGAGAAGGCTCTCGATAAATACAGGAAGGAACTTGAGAAGCAGGAGAAGGATAAGGAAGAGGCTGAGGAGCCTTTGAAGGAACCCAGAAAACCGAAGCCGGAAGCTCTTGTTTTCGAGAGCGTGGCAGGCGTTCCGCCGGATTATTTCTGCGAGGACGGCCAGCTCTGGGGCAATCCCATCTATGACTGGAAGAAGATGAAAGAGGATAATTATGCATGGTGGATGAGCAGACTCGAAGATAACTTCAAGCTCTTCGACTATTTAAGGATCGACCATTTCCGTGCGTTTTCCTCATACTGTGAGATCGACGCGAATGCCGAGACCGCAAGGGACGGCAAGTGGATCCCGGGCCCGGGCCTCGATTTCTTCGAAGCATACGATAAGAAGTTTAAAGACAGATCGCGCCTTATCGCCGAGGATCTGGGCGAGGTCACACCTGATCTCATGGAGTTCATGGGCAAGGTCGGAATCCCCGGCATGCGCGTAATGGAATTTGCTTTCTATCCGGGTGACAACAGCTCGTTCCTTCCCCACAATTTTGTAAATAACTGTGTCGCATATACGGGTACTCACGATAACAATACTTTGCTCGGCTGGCTTTGGGACAGCAAGGAGGAAGTGCGTAAGACCTGCCTTGAATACTGCGGTTTCACGGGAGATAACTGGGGTGACGGCGGCACGCACAGCGGCTCGTGCAGAGCGATAATCAGGACGCTGTGGATGAGCCATGCGGATGTTGCGATAATCCCTATCCAGGATATGCTGGGCTATGGCGGAGATACGAGAATGAACGTTCCGGGAACGCCTTCAGGCAACTGGGTTGTCAGGTTCACAAAGGAAGACTTTGATTCCATAGACAACGAATGGTACAGGAATCTCAACAGGATCTATTTCAGATAAGGTGATATTTATGAAATACATTCTTTGCATTGATCAGGGAACCACCTCCACCAAGGCGTTTCTTCTTGATGAGGAAGGTAATCTGTCACAGGGTACACATGTGCCTTTTAAGCAGTATTATCCTCAGCCCGGATGGGTTTCTCACGATGCGGAGGAGATATATGTATCAGTTCTGAAAGCAATTGCCATGCTCATGAAGGAACATCCGGAGTCAAAGGGAAATATCGCATGCATGGGTATCACAAATCAGCGCGAGACGACAGTTGCTTTTTCCCCTTCCGGCAAGCCGTTCACGCAGGCGATCGTATGGCAGTGCAGAAGGACTTCGGACATCTGCAGACGTCCGGAGATAAGGGAACAGAACAGAAGGATCACGGAGATTACGGGTCTTAAAACCGACCCGTATTTTTCAGCCACCAAGATGCTCTGGCTCCTCGAAAACATCAGGAGCTTAAGAGAGCGCTGCTCATGCGGTGAAGCTTATCTTTCAACGGTCGACGGCTTCCTTGTTTACAGGCTGACTGACGGAAAGACCTATGCTTCCGATTATTCCAATTGTTCAAGGACAATGCTCTTCGACATATCCCGCAAAGCTTATGACGCGGAATTCCTGGACCTGTTCGGAATACCGGTTAATGCTCTTGCGGAACCCACGGAATCATGTGCCGATTACGGACAGATCGAACTTAAGGAAGAATATCTGAAGAAAAACGGTTTTACTGATGATGAGATATCGGATCTTATGTCCGTAAACGGTATTCACATCACGGGTGTTCTGGGTGATCAGCCGGCTGCTCTTCTCGGTCAGGGTGCAATAAACAAAGGCGATTCCAAGACTACATACGGCACGGGAAGCTTTACTTTGATGAATCTCGGCACAGCACCTGTATTCTCCAAGAACGGGCTTCTTACTTCGTGCGCATGGTCGGTAAAGGGTGTAACCAGTTATGCTTTGGAAGGCAGTATCTTCCAGGCAGGTTCCGTAATAAGCTGGCTTAAGGACGAACTCGGATTTATCAGCAGTCCTTCAGAATGTGACGGCTTCTGCAATTCTATAGAAGACTGCGGAGGTGTATATCTTGTTCCTGCATTTACGGGTCTCGGAGCACCTTATTGGAAACCTGACGCAAGAGGAGTTCTGACCGGCCTTACAAGAGGTACCGGCAGGGCACAGATAATCAGGGCAGGCGTTGAATCGATCGCGTATCAGGTGACGGAACTCGTTAACCTGATGACTGATGACACAGGCATAAAAGCCGGTCAGATGAAAGTCGACGGCGGAGTATGCGCGAGCAGTTTCCTTATGCAGCTCCAGTCCGATCTTCTGGGTGTTACGATCACGAGGGCATTAAGCGATGAGATGACCGCAATGGGTGCGGGCCTTGCCGCCGGTATAGAAGCGGGAGTGTTTGAGTCCATTGATCAGACTGTAGGTTTCTATAAGGCGGGAGCCTCTTATGAACCTAGGATGTCTGCATTTGAAGTATCCGAGAAAATGGAGGGTTACCGTTCCGCCGTAAGAGCGACACTTCTGTCCGGCAACGATTGATCCTATGGTTCAGGTCTATATAGTTTTTTTCAAGATATTCATTTTCCTGCTCTTAGGTTTTGCTTTAAACAAATCCAAGATCATAAACAGCAGCGGAGAACGGGCACTGTCGGATATCCTGCTTAAGGCTGTTCTGCCTTTTATGATAATCAATTCCAGTCAGCATACTTATTCCACGGATGCCGTGAACGGAATGATAACGTGTGCGGCAATAGCGATTGGCTATTATGTGATATCGCTGGTTGCATTAAGGCTGTCACTTAAAAAGGTCAACATCCTTGAAGATGAGAAGCGGATCATGATCACCTGCACGGTGTTCGCAAATACGGGTTTTGTAGGGTTCCCGCTGATGGAAGCCCTGTACGGAAGTTACGGGCTTTTGCTCGCTGCGGTATTTAATCTCTGCTACAACATCTTTTTCTACACTTATGCAGTTTATCTGTTTTCCAGAAAGCCTCGTTTTGCGCTGCTTGATATGTTCAAGAGTTCGGTTTCTGTTGCGTCGATCGTTGCGATCGTTATGTTCGTCCTCCCGTGGAGAATGCCCGGATTTATTGCCGATACGTTTAAACTCATCGGCGACATGACCGTTCCGATGTCGATGATGGTAATGGGTTCAATGCTTGCCGGCGTTAATATCAAAAAGCTCCTGACGGATAAGAAAGCATATGTGGTTTCCGCATTAAGATTAATTGTTCTGCCCGGACTTGTGATGGGAGCCGTTATGCTGCTTTCCAACTGGTTTGACATAGCTTCCGAGACAAAGAGCGTTGTTGTTCTCATGTGTGCTTTGCCGTGCGGTTCAATGAATGTTATATTTGCCGAGAATTATGAAGTTGCACCGCATTTCTCGGCGCGGACTGTATCGTTGTCAATGGTGTTCATGCTTGTTACGATCATGTTCTGGACGTGGGCGGTCAAGACTGTATTTTGAAGATAAGAGGTAAAGATGATGAGTGAAGGTTCAAATAAGATCGAAAGGATCGAAAATGAAAGGCTGATAGAACTCATGGGCAGGATACGTGAGGACAGTTCCGAAGAGAACATGATCGCGGTTCTTAAGGAGGCTGCCGTATCAAAGTTCATCGTTCCCGTTGACGGTACTGAAGGTGATTACAGGTTCCATGCCGTAAGCGATTCCAAGGGTCTTAAGTATATGGTCGTATACTGTGATACGGACAGTTTTGAAGTTGCCTTTGAGAATAAGAAGGAACCTCAGAACGGCGTTCTTGCCGGATTTGCCGATCTTATAGACGTCGTCATGGCACCTAAGATGGGACTGTCTGGTTTTGTTATCAATCCGGGATCCGAGGAAGTTCTTTTTGGTCATGATATGCTCAAGATGATCGCCGCCCAGATGGGTATCGGAGGCGACGGCACTGCAAAAGTCGGGGAACCGGACCGCTATCCGCCGGAACTGAAAAAGGCCCTTGAAGGATATCTTCTTATCGAACCTACAGTATCTGAGATATGGGTGAGACTTATGCGCGAGAACGGCACAGACAGACTTATCTGGCTTATCGTGGCGGAAGCCGAAGGTGAAGGCGAGCCTTTGAAATATACTCTTGATAACCTGAGAAAATACTGTCTTCCTTACCTTGACAATATGGATGCCATGGTCGTCTCGAGCAAAGAGGATTTTGCCGGAAAAGTAATAAACGGCGTTAAGCCGTTTGTATCAAGGAACGGATGATACTGCCGCTATGGATAAGAATAAGACAGGACTGATAGTTCTTACTATTCTGGCGGCGGCTTTTTTCCTTTTTATCGCTTTCTTTTATAATTCCAGCGTAAAAAGGCAGACTGCCCTGGACAGAATAGAAAACCTTGATTCAACGCTTGATGTTATTGCCGAAGCCGATATTACCATTTACTGGATCGGGGAGCCGCAAAAGGAACTTGAGCATCTTATGCCGGTTGTAAACGTGGTCGCTCCTGAGAATGCGTCTGCGGATAATCTGCCGGTAAAAAGCCCTTTGTATCATTTCTCGGAATATGATGATGCCGGAAATCTGACCAAAGAATATATCCCGGTCGATTATTCCGATCATCTGTTCATTGTTATAAGCGGAAGTCCGGTCCTTTCCGATAAAGGCAAAGAAGCTCTTCTTGATGCGGTATCGCAGAATGGTGTCCCTGTAGTTGCTATAGGCGGAGATGCCTGTGATCTTTTGGGAGAGGTCCTGTCTTACAGAATGGTTCACAAAAATCCGGACAGTTCTCTTTATTATTGTCTCGGAAAGGGGTACAGGGAAAACCTGATACCTGAGGATAAGGTCAAGGCGGGGGGCATGGATCTGGCGGAGGAACTGCCGGGTATCATTAAAACTGCCGTGTCTGATTATGTGCCGCAAAGCTGACATCCGTGAAAACGAAAAATGTAATAAAAGCGGTCCTGATTTGGTTTGACACCTCTTTGTAATAATTATAATATTTATAAGTGGATCATATCCTTGGGGAGGTGATTATTATCCGCGCTTTAGAACAAAGGATCCTTGCCGAAGGTCAGATCCTTCCCGGTGAAGTACTCAAGGTGGGAAGCTTTCTTAACCAGCAGATCGATACTGTCCTTCTTAAGGAAATCGGCGGTGAGATTGCCCGGTTATTCTCGTGTAACAATGTTACAAAGGTTTTGACTATTGAAGCTTCAGGCATCGCGATAGCCTGTGCGGCAGGTATTGCCATGGGGGTCCCTGTTGTCTTTGCGAAGAAACATTCGACCAGCAATCTGTCGGGGGATGTCCTCTCGACAGAGGTTTTTTCATATACCCATCAGCAGACTTACAAGGTCGTCGTGCCGTCAGATTACATTTCGAGTGAGGATACCGTGCTGATAGTTGATGATTTCCTCGCAAAAGGAAATGCGCTGAAAGGCCTTATCGAGATAGTCGAAAAGGCTGGCGCCGGACTGGCAGGATGCGCGATAGCGATCGAGAAAGGCTTTCAGGGTGGCGGAGACAGTCTGCGCGCCAAGGGGATAAGGGTGGAATCACTGGCCATTATTGACAAAATGACCGATGACTCGTTGGAATTCAGACCTCAAAGCGTCTGAATATGATCATTGATATGCATTTGCTTTGCATATAAATATTGAACAGGAGGCAATTTATGAAGAAGTTGATTTCTATGTTAGTCACGGCAGCTCTTGCGGTTACGTCACTGTTTGCGCTTGCAGGCTGCAACGCGGCTAAGGGAAATGAAGGGGGAAACGGAGCTTCTGACTTTAAGGTAGGCGCGATCTACATTAACAGCCAGAATGACACATCGGGTTATACTTATGCCCATCACCACGGTATTACCGAGGCAATGAAGAAGGTGGGACTTGATCCTTCTAAGGATCTTTTCATCGTTGACAATGTTCCTGAGGATGACGAGAAGGTAAAGCAGGCCATAGACCAGCTCGCAGGCAACGGCTGCAATATCATTTTCGGTATCAGTTTCGGTTATATTAACGCTATGGAAGAGAAGGCAAAGGAATATCCTGACATCATCTTCTCACATGCAACAGGTTATCTTTCCAACGACAAGAACTTCAATAACTATTTCGGAAGAATCTACCAGGCACGTTATCTTGCAGGTATTGCCGCAGGTTATAAGTCCCTTGCATTAGGCAACAATAACATCGGCTATGTATCCGCATGGGGTACAGAGTATGCTGAGACATGCTCCGGTATCAACGGATTTGCTCTTGGTGTTCTTGCTGTTAACCCAGACGCGAAGATCAGCGTATATGAGATATCAACATGGGGTGATCAGGAGCTTGAGAGACAGGCTGCAGAGACACTTATCGACACTTACGGCTGCTGCGTTATTGCACAGCACTGCGACTCCGCACAGCCTCAGATCGTTGCAAACGAGAAGGGTGTATTCGGATGCGGATACAATTCAGATATGACCAAGGAAGCTCCCAACGCTCACCTCGCAGCTCCTATCTGGAACTGGGATGCATATTATGCAACCGCAATGAAGGCAGCTATGACAAATCCCGATACATTCATGACTGAAGTAGGCAATTACTATGAAGGTCTGAATGCGGGTCTCGTTGACGTTTCCGCTCTTTCATCCAATTGCGAGCCTCAGACAAAGGAAGCTATCGAACTTGCCAAGAAGATGATGATCGCAGGCGAGTGGGATGTATTCTCCGGCGTAAAGCTCTCATTCAGCGGAGATGCAGGTTCTGTCACAGTAGAGAAGACCAATGCTCCTCTCGTTACAAATGACGGAACGGAGATTGTTGCCGCAGGCGGTGCCTCTGTTGATGACGGTGTTATCCAGGGTTCAATGAACTATTATGTTGCAGGCGTTACCCAGGTAAACTGATAAACAGATAAAGATTTTTAGGAGAGTTTTATGGAATACGCCATAGAGCTGAAGGGAATAACAAAAAGCTTTGGCCCTGTGGCGGCCAATAAAAACATTAATCTGTCGCTTGCAAAAGGAGAGCTTTGGCCCTGTGGCGGCCAATAAAAACATTAATCTGTCGCTTGCAAAAGGAGAGATACTTGCTCTCTTAGGCGAGAACGGATCAGGAAAAACAACACTGATGAACATGCTGTCGGGCATTTATATGCCCGACAGCGGTTCTATTTTTATTGACGGGAAAAGGGTGCAGATCAATTCACCTGAAGATTCCGGCAAGCTCGGGATAGGAATGGTTCACCAGCACTTTAAGCTGGTCGAGAGATTTACGGCTCTCGAAAATATCCGTATAGGAATCAAGGGACAGGGACGTTTCCTCCATGGTGCGGACGTCCGTCAGAAGATAGAAGATACAGCCGCAAAGTTCGGCTTTGAGATAGATCTGGACAAGATCGTTGCCAATATGGCAGTGTCCGAGAAGCAGACACTGGAGATCCTTAAGGTCCTCTGTTACGGCGCGAGGATAATCATTTTGGATGAGCCTACGGCGGTGCTTACCGTTCAGGAGATCGATAAGCTTTTCGCTGTCCTCAGGAAGATGAAAGAAGAAGGACACTCTGTCATTATCATCACCCACAAGCTGAATGAGGTGATGGCGATCTCAGACAGGGTGGCCGTATTGAGACACGGCGATTATATCGGCACTGTAGTCACGAAAGAGACGAATGAGAAAGCTCTTACAGAACTCATGGTAGGCCGCAAGATCACACTTAATATCGACAGACCTGTCATGGAGAAGACACACCCCCTGCTCGAGATAAGAGACCTCACCGTTAAGAATGATGAAGGCGCGGTAGCTGTCGATCATATCAACTTTTACATAAGAGGCGGAGAGATGCTCGGCGTTGCCGGGATCGCAGGCTCCGGACAGAAGGAACTCTGCGAAGCAATAGCGGGACTCCGTAAGATAGAAACAGGACAGATGATCCACGAAGGCGAGAGCATCGTCGGAATGTCTCCCAAGAAGATCCTGGAACACGGGATCTCCATGAGCTTTATTCCCGAGGACAGACTCGGAATGGGTCTTGCGCCTTCGCTGTCGATCACGGATAACATGATCCTTAAGAATTACAACGAGTCAAAGGGCTTATTTGTTGATCGCAAAGCTGCCCGTGAAGAAGCAAAGAAGGTTGTTGATAAACTCGAGATCAACACTCCTTCCACGGAAACTCCGGTAAGACGTCTTTCCGGAGGCAATGTCCAGAAGGTGCTCTTGGGAAGGGAGATCAAATCAGGCCCCAATGTGCTCATTACCGCATATCCGGTCAGAGGTCTTGATATCAACTCCTCATATACGATCTACAACATCCTGAACGAGGAAAAGAAAAAGGGCGTGGGGATCCTCTTTGTGGGTGAGGATCTTGACGTTATGCTCTCGCTCTGCGATAAGATCATGGTCATATGCCACGGAAGATTACAGGGCGTTGTAAACAGTGAACACACTACCAAAGAAGAGATTGGTCTTATGATGACCGGAACCATTAATATCGTTAACAAAGAAGGCAAGACAGACGGTATCGCCAAGGATTCTGCCATTACAGATGAGGAGGGTACTGTTCAATGAGAAAATTCCACCTTGTCAGAAGAGCAGATGCCAGTCTGAAAAGAACCCTTATCTACTATGCGATCGGCATCCTTGTCTCGCTTATCATTGGCGCGGTAATACTTGCGGCCCTCGGTATCAATCCGTTAGAGTACTACGGAAAGATGTTTACCATTGGACTTGTCGGAAACAGATACGGCTACAAGAGCGTTGAAGGACTGCTTAAGATATTCGTCCCTCTCCTTATCACATCACTTGCATTGAGTCTCTCATTCAAGATGCGTTTTTGGAATATCGGCGGAGAAGGCGAGTTCCTGATCGGCGCCATCACTGCGGCGATAGTCGCATTCAACAGTTCGGGACTTCCCAATTTTGTAACGGTTGTGCTGATGTGTCTTGCGGCCATGATCTCAAGCGGTATCATTGGCGTTGCGATCGCGGCATTAAAGGTCAGATTCAATACCAACGAGACCCTTATGACGCTGATGCTGAATTACATTATGCTCTATGTCATAAGATATATCGGAGATACAAAAGCCGACTGGAATTTCTTCCTAAGGGAAGATTCGGAAAGACCTATCTTCGGCACTTTCCCCGAATCGGCATTTATGGGTGGAATTCCTATAGGAAAGTTTAAGCTTCTGTGGGCTGTCATCATTGCCGTACTTCTTACGGTGATCATCTATGTATATCTCAAGTACACTAAGCAGGGTTATGAGATCTCTGTTGTTGGTGACAGCAGCGCGACTGCGAAATATGCGGGAATGAGCGTCGGAAAGATCGTTCTCAGGACGATGTTCATATCATCAGCTCTTATAGGACTTGCTGCGGCGCTTGCTGTTTCTTCAGCAGGAACGATCTCGGAGACAATAACAAACGATGTAGGGTGGACGGGTATTATCGTTGCATGGCTCAGTAAACTCAGTATTCCCGCTGTCTTTGTTACGTCGGTCCTCATTTCTGTTCTTCAGTACGGATGTCAGGCTGCTGCAACGCAGTATCCGGCTATCGATGTAAACTTTGCCGACCTGCTTCAGGGTATTATCCTGTTCTCCGTGCTGGTTGCGGATTTTGCCGCTAACTTCAGACTCATGAAAAAGGAGGAGGCAAAATAATGATCGATGTAATCACGTTGTTCCTCTTTAACATTATCGTATACAACATACCGCTGCTGTACGGCACGACCGGTGAGATAATGATCGAGAAATCCGGATCGCTCAATCTGGGTGTTGAAGGCACTATGGCTATAGGCGCCGTAGTCGGCTATCTTGCCGGAGCAAAATGTGACAGCCTGTTTGTTGCGTGTCTTGTCAGTTTTATCGCATCAGGACTTGTGGGACTGCTTTTCTCTTTCCTGACTGTTACACTTCAGGCAAACCAGAATGTAACGGGACTTACGATCACGACTTTCGGTGTTGCTTTCTATTATTTTATCGGCAACGCGTTATCCAACAGTGAGGACGGCTGGCCTAAGCTCAGCGGCACCCGTTTAGATGAACAGTCCCAGGCCATACATATCCCGTTCCTTTCTGATATTCCGGTGATCGGGAAAGCTTTGTTATCACATGGAATACTTGTTTATCTAGGTGTTCTCATTGCGGTATTTATGTGGCTTTACTTCAAAAAGACTTTACCCGGATTGAAGCTCCGGGCTATCGGAGAAAATCCCGGTGCGGCAGATTCTCTGGGTGTTAATGTCACGCTTTACAAATATGTGCATATAATCATCGGTTCAGGAATAATGGGAATCGGCGGCCTTTATATGGGACTTAATATGGGCGGCACCTTTGAAGGATCCAACTGCTGGATAAACGGTTACGGCTGGATATCCATAGCGCTTGTAATCTTCGCAAACTGGAGCCCTGCTAAAGCAATCCTCGGCACTCTGATATTCGGATTCTTCAATACATTAAGAGTGCAGAATGCCGCGCTTGCGTATACATTCCCTGATACATTGGGATGGCTTATAAAGATACCTTCACATTTCTTCTCGGCCCTGCCGTTTATAATCACGCTCATAGTCCTTATCACCAGCTCGCTGACATCAAAGGGAAAGAGCGGGGAACCGCAGGCTATCGGACGGAATTATTATCGTGAAGACAGATAGGAGATATTATGTACAACGTAAGAAAACTGACGGATGATCTGACATGGATCGGAGGGATCGACCGGAAGATCACTAAATTTGAGAATGTATACAAGCTTAATTCCGGAATGAACTACAATTCGTATTTCCTGGATTCCGGAGCAACTGTGCTTTTTGATACCGTCGGAAGAGAATCGGCAGATGTCTTTTTCGAGAACCTGAAGTATTGTCTTGACGGACGCAGGCTCGATTATGTCGTTATCCATCACATGGAACCCGATCATTCGGCGACTCTTGCGGAAGTCATGGATCTGTACGCTGATGCAAAGATCGTGGCAAACGCAAAGACACTCCAGTTTATCTCTCAGTTCTTCCCGGATAAGGATTATTCTGAAAGAGCGATCCAGGTGAAAGACGGTGATGAGCTTGAACTGGGTGATCACAGATTCAGATTCGTTTTCGCACCCATGGTTCACTGGCCTGAAGTCATGATGAGTTATGACGAGACAGAAGGTATGCTCTTCAGCGCTGACGCGTTCGGAAGCTACGGCGCGGTCAACGGTTCGATCTTTGCCGACGGCAAAGACTTTGAAAAGGACCTTCTCAATGAAGCCCGCCGTTACTATACAAATATTGTCGGCAAATACGGAATGCAGACTATAGGAGCGATCAATAAAGTCTCTTCTCTTGATATAAAGATGATATGCCCTCTCCATTCTTATGTATGGCGCAAAGACTTTGAAAAGATCATCGGCTGCTACAAAATGTGGGGATCTTATACCCCTGAAGTCAAAGGTGTCTTTATCCTTGCAGGTTCGATCTACGGTCACACCGCAAATGCCGCTGAAGTTCTGATGACCGAACTTGATAAAAGAGGTATCGGAGCCGAGATCCTTGATGCTTCGGCTGCGGATATTTCGGATATTATCGCAATGGCGTTCAAGTACAGTCATATAGTTATTGCCACACCCACATACAACAACGGTATCTATTCTCCCGTTGAACATGCCGTTAATGAGCTTGCCGCACATGGTCTGAATTCCAGATCGTTTTCTGTTATAGAAAACGGCACATGGGCACCCAGTGCCGGAAAAGCGTTAAGTCAGATGATCGAGAAAATGAAGAACTGCAGGATGACCGGACAGACAGTTACGGTCAGATCTTCGGGAAACAGTAATACAAGACTTGAGATCGAAGCGCTTGCAGATGCTATCATTGAGGATATCGGGAATTAAGAAATAAAACAGAGGTGAGATAAATGCGTTGCCCAAATTGCGGAAATGAATTGTTGAATACGGATAAATTTTGCGGAGCCTGCGGAACCAACTTAACGGATCTGTTAAGGCAGGCTTCAGCTGAACTGAAGCAGGCGTCATCACCTGCTCCGGAATCTGCAGGATCATATGTCCCTGCACCAGCACCGGGACCTGCTCCCGCGCCCGGACCTGCTCCAGAGCCGGCAGTTAAAGCACCCGTTGCGGCTCCTGTAATGGCAGCACCTGCACCTGCACCGGGACCCGCACCAGCGCCCGGACCTGCTCCTGCTCCGGCTGCTCCTGTCCAGACTGCTTTCGGCGAGGTCAATTCATCTGTTAAGAACGCGACTTCAGCATCCAGGGAGCCCAAAAAGAAAAAGAAGGCTATTATCGGGCTGATCATAGGTCTTGCCGCGGCAGGTCTCGTTATCGTTATCGGTGTTGCGGTAGCTCTTGCAGTCTTTATAAAGAACCAGACAAAAGAGACTGAAAGAACGAAGAGACCTACCCACGAGACTGAAGAGACTTCCGGACAGGTTTCAGATCTTGCCACAAGAACGATCATGTTCTACGCGATCGGAACGGACCTTGAATCGCAGGGTGCCAATCTTTCAGCTGATGTCAAGGAGATGATGGCCGCAAACCCCGGTAAGGGCGTTAAGATCGTTATGCAGACCGGCGGCTGTTCGGATTTTCAGAACAACTATATGCAGGACGGCGCCACACAGCGTTTCTCGATCATCAACGGTAAGCTTACCGAACTTGATAATCTCGGAGATGTCAACATGGTCGAGCCTCAGGCTTTGGAGGATTTTATCAGGTTTGCGAAAAAAGAATGCCCCGCTGAGAAATATATCCTGGTACTCTGGGATCACGGCGGCGGAGTACCGTTGGGATTCGGTATGGATGAACTTCACGACGGAACGCTTACCGAAATAGAGATGGCTCAGGCTATCGGCAACTGCGATATTGAATTTGAGTCGATCATCTTTAATGCATGTCTCATGGGATCTTTGGAAGTCGCCAAGGCACTGGATCCTTATACCGAATACATTATCGCCGCTGAGAGCCCCACATGGGGAAGCGCGTACTATGATGTCGGCATCAATTACACCAATTTCCTGAATTTCATCGGAAAGGATTTTAACGGTACGGCAAAGGATTACGGCGAATTCATAGTCAGAGACTATATGGATACCGTCGAGAATATGCAGCAGAGCACCGGATATTTCGGTATCGATACATGTATGTCCGCAATAGACACGGATAATATCATCGAGGTTTTCGATGCTTATGAAGGATTCATCGCCGCTCTGGACAAGAGAGTCTTCGCGCAGGACGGATATGTTGAATATGTCCAGCTGAGGGATGACTGCGGTGCTTTTGAATCCACTGACTCGGTTGACCTTACTACCCTTGCGGGCAAGTATATCAACTGCGGTGACCAGGAGATCGAGAGAGCTGCAAGCAAGCTAATCAATGAAGTCAG
Source organism: Oscillospiraceae bacterium (assembly GCA_902776845.1). Taxonomy (GTDB): domain Bacteria; phylum Bacillota; class Clostridia; order Saccharofermentanales; family Saccharofermentanaceae; genus Saccharofermentans. Next base: position 4,465 of record CACYRM010000017.1, on the reverse strand, counting down.
CAACTGTGTATTTACCGAAAGCAACAACTCCTACACATATGCTCACGGCATGACGACATATGCGCCGTTCCTGTATCCAGAGTATTATGATGAGGCAAGACTGACATTCCTTACTTTGGGATACAGTGATTCAACGATCAAGTTTTATGACAAGTTCGTAAGTAAAGAACTGTATATCCTCAATGCCACAGCATATGCAGGCGATTGGTATGTTAAGCCTGCTGATGCGAATAACATCCAGTCAGGAAACATATACGATATTTCAACCCTTGTTACGGACATGGGCGGTTATGAAGCGATCGCTCTTGTGGATGAGGACTGGGAGATCATACGTGAAGTCAAGGTTACGCTTGCTTACATGTTTGATGATGATGACGAGACTATCTATTATCTCGGTACGGATGACCAGTATTCGATCGACAGCAACAGATACATCATCATTCAGAATCCGACAAACTGGGTTTTCTTCAGGGATTTCGGATTTGTTACCTGCGAGTGCCTTAAGTATGATGTTGCCGAAGACGGCAAATGGTATAAGTATCTGGGTGCCGAAGCGCTGGTAAACGGCCAGACGGCATATGTTGTAATAGCATTCAGTTCCGACGATCCTGATGGCACGATAATCGGTTACTATTATGCCGATATTATCAATGATACATATGATGTAAACCAGTTTTACCAGTTTACCGAAAATGACAGGATCGTATTCGTTGAAGAGTATTACGATATACCCGGCGATTACATGGATTATATGGAGCTCGGTGATGCGGTCTCATATGATAAGGCGGTATCAAATTACAGCTATTCAACTGTTAATTATGATGATGTCAACTGCTATATCGGATTCGATCTCTACGATGTTTATAACAACGATTATTATGTTGCCTTAAGACCCGGAAAACCCGCATACGAGATAGACGTTGTAAGAGGAAATGACGGCGGATATTCCACAGGCGGCGATTACGATGAAGGTACGGTGGATGCAACCTACATGGTTGGTTTTGTCGTTGTTTATCAGGACGGTTTTGTAATAAGCGATGCCGATACCGACTGGATCTCATATGACGGAAGTCTCAAATCCGATTCAGTTTATTATTCCGGTACAGGAGCTCTTTCCCTTACATCGGAAGTGGACGGCTCTGCCGACCAGACTTTCTACTACACATATTATTACAGTCCTGACAATATGTTCTCCCAGAGGGAGCTTCAGACGATAGTCTATTCCGGTGAGGCTTCTCCCGTAACAGAAGACGGAGTCACATATTACCACTTTGATTACGATGGTTCGGGAAATATCCAACCCGGCTATTACATGATAGCGGTCAGTGATAGTGACGGAGGAAGCAGGATATTGATCTCGGCATGCCAGGTTGTCTGATCCGCAGGCAGCGAAAAGAATTAACTTAAGAGGTGATACAAGATGAAGATGACCGGTGCGCAGATCCTTGTCGAGACCCTGATAGAACAGGGTGTAGATACCGTGTTCGGTTTTCCGGGCGGAATGGTCGTTGATATCTATGACAAACTCTATGACAAACAGGATAAGATAAAGCATATCCTTACCGCTCATGAGGAAGGCGCCGTTCATGCCGCTGACGGTTACGCGAGATCCACCGGCAAGACCGGAGTAGTTATCGCGACTTCAGGCCCCGGCGCAACAAACCTTGTTACCGGAATAGCCACGGCTTATCTTGATTCGATCCCTCTTGTTGCCATAACAGGAAACGTAAGAAATTCAATGATCGGAAGAGATTCATTTCAGGAGATCGATATCACCGGCATTACTCTTCCGATTACAAAGCATAACTTCTTTGTTCATAAGGTTTCAAAGCTCGCTGATGTGGTAAGAAAAGCTTTTGAGATCGCGCAGTCGGGAAGACCCGGTCCTGTGCTTATCGATATACCCAAAGATGTCCAGGAAGCTGTTTTCGATTTCAGGAAAAAACCGGTTGAAAGACCTGCATCACTTCCATGCTGTGACGCAAAGGATGTGGAGAAGGCGGTTCAGCTGATCAAGGAATCGAAGAGACCTTATATCTATTTCGGCGGCGGTGCCGTAAGGACCGAACTCGGAGAAGATATAGTTAAGCTTGCGGATAAACTAGATGCTGTTATCGGCTGTTCGATGATGGGTCTTTCTGAGATCCCATCAGATTCTCCGAGGTTTTTGGGAATGCAGGGAATGCACGGACGATACGCTTCTTCAGTGGCCCTTGCGAAAGCTGACCTCATAATCGCTCTCGGCGTAAGATTCTCGGACAGGGCAACGGGAAAGACCGAGAAGTTCTCTTTGTCCGCTGCAAAGATACATGTTGACTGTGACCGCGCGGAAATAGGCAAGAATGTTCCTGTCGATCTCGGTGTCTGCTGTGACATAAAAGACTTTGTGAAGTGCCTTACAAAAGCGGCGCCGCAGCGTAAGAATACCGAATGGATAAAGAAGGTCGAGCAGCTCAGGAAAAGAGAAGCGGATGCATACGAAGGTCTTCCTTTCCTGCCGAGAGATGCCATTAATATCATTTCCGATACCGTAAAACCCGATACGAGACTTGTGACCGATGTCGGACAGCACCAGTGCTGGACAGCGCAGTTCTTCAGATTCCGTAAAAAGAGAACATGGATCACTTCAGGCGGTCTGGGAACGATGGGATTCGGTCTGGGTGCCGCGATCGGAAGTTATATGGGAACAGGCAAGAGAAGCGTTCTTATCACAGGCGACGGAAGCTTTGGTATGTGTCTTAATGAACTTGCGACAGCCGTTACTTACAACGTTCCGGTAACGATAGTTATATTCAATAATCATGCTCTTGGTATGGTAAGACAGTGGCAGAAAATCTTTTTCGACGGAAGATATTCGAATACTTCTCTTGACCGGAAAACTGATTTTGTCAAGCTCGCGCAGGCATTCGGAGCCAAGGGTTATAAAGCAGCCGATAAAGAGTCTTTTGAAGAAGTTTTTAAGAAGGCTTATAAGGTAAACGGACCTGTTATCATCGACCTTTCGGTCAAGACGGACAGTCTTGTTCTTCCGATGCTCAAACCCGGCGGGACATTCAATAATCTTATCTTGAGAAGGGAGGATATCAGTGATGCAGAAAAATAAGATAATCATTGCGATTTACGTTGATAACCAGTATGGTGTCCTCTCGCGCGTTACCGCGATGTTTACGAGAAGAGGTTATAACATCGATTCACTGACGGTAGGTGAGACAGAATCTCCGGAATATTCACGTATAACCATCACTCTGACTGCGGAAAAGAATGATAAGGATCAGGTCGTTTCCCAGCTTCGAAAACTGTATAACGTAAAGAAGGTTGTCGTTCTTTCTTCAGAGGAATGTATCAAGAGAGAACTTCTCCTTATCAAGGTAAGAAATACCGAAGAAGCTCATTCTGATATCGTGGAAGCAACAAATATCTTCCGTACGAAGATAATCGACTTTACCGATGAGGCAATAAGTATAGAAGCAACAGGCGACAGCCAGAAGATAGACGCATTCATCGAGTATATGAAGAAATTCGACATCATCGAGATGTGCCGTACCGGACTTGTCGCGCTTGACCGCGGCGGTACGAACATCTGGTCTGAACACGAAGACTGATGAATTAATACAAATTTAACTTAATTCACTCCCTCAATCGTTTATAATTTAATCAAAGGTCAAAGCCTTTTGAAACTTCAAAACGGAAGGGAGTGATTTTATGAAGATCACTACACAGGGAAACGGAATTCGCATCGGTACAAGACTTGAGGAGAAGATCGCTTCTAAGATGTCGAAGTTCGACAAGTACTTCGGTGATGAAGGTACACTCAATGTCCGCATCAGACCTGAAGGATCCGATATGGTAGTCGAGATCACAATGAAATTCGACGGCAGGATCTTAAGAGCTGAGGCAGTAGATGAGGATATCCTGACAGCAGTTGACAGAACAGTTGACAAGCTCGAATCTCAGATCAGAAGACAAAAGACCAAATTCCTTAAGAGAAAGAAGGACTTCCCGGGAATCGTTAATTATCTTGAGGATGACGGCGGTGCCGATTTTGATTTCGTAGATGAGAAAGATGAGAAGATCACCAAGCGTAAGCAGTTCGCATTAAGACCGATGACATCCGAGGATGCTATCCTCCAGCTTGAGATGTTAGGTCATGATTTCTTTGTCTATCTTGACAGCGACACGAATTCTGTCTGCGTTGTATATAAGAGATACGATGGCGGTTACGGATTGCTCGAACCTGAATACTGATATACAGAAAGTGATTATTTCAGAGGCTGCCTCCGGGCAGCCTCTTTTTAATTGATTTTTTATTTTGCATATACGAAAATGTGAAAGAAATACAGGACAGCAGAACGGATTAACGGAGTAAAGATATGGGTTACGGATTTCTGGGACATGAGACTGCAGACACTGTCATACCGCGCGAAAACTGTGAATACAGACTTGATTCTCTAATAGATCTTTATGA
>CACYRM010000016.1 GCA_902776845.1 Oscillospiraceae bacterium | reverse complement strand
ATACCGTGTTCACTTTTCACAACGGCGCGGATTCCTACTATTCTGTGCGCGGATTCAGAGGGTATATTCTTGTCTGAGTACCGGGCTCAATGATAAAAATACTGCGATTTCTTGGACTGGAAAAGCGACAGATTCAAGTTTGTCGTGAAGAAACGATAGTAAGTTTTCTCAAGAAAAAACAGATTAATGCCCGGATAACTCCGGGCTTTTTTTATGATCTTCAACACCAGCCCCTGCATCTGTTGCTTAATCAACGAAAAGCCCTGACATTACTGATTGTTTGGCGTGTTTCCTCCCGTGATAATGAAGCCGTAAAGCAAAACATTATCAGACAAGGAGGGCTACAGCAATGAAAAACACAGAAACGAAAGAACTCGATATGGTTCAGCTCGGATCAGTAAACGGCGGTACTATCGGTCAGATATCCGGTGACAGTGAACTCCTTCATAAGCTCGGGCTTATGGACGAGGACTTCGGAACATTTGAGGTTTTGTTCGACTGGGAAGACTGCGCTGACGAGGTTGAGAAAGCCTGGAATAAGATAGGCATCACCTGCGAAAGTTACGCTACATACAATAATTCTTATTACTATCAGGGCAAGCCGGTTTCATGGGATGAGGCGCAGAGGATCGCGAAAGACAAGATGATCAAAGGTCCCCAGATCGGTCCCCGTGCATATTAATCTACAGATAATTCATACATTAACAACAGGATAATCATAAAAAAGTGAAAAAATAAATCCATAAAAGAAAAACTATAACAAACAGGGAGAGTAAGACAATGAAAAGAACAAACGTAACAAAAAAGATGAATAAGAGGATATGCGTACTGCTTGCAACCGTAATGGCGCTTGGAACAACAATTGCAGTAGCAGCCTGTGCCACAAACAAGAAGGAAGCAGTTCCGGTATCAGCTGGATCAGATACTTCAGTATCAATAGTAGCTGATGACGGTCAGAATCCCGTAATGAACTTCATCGGAAATTATTACGGCGGAAGAGCGGCTATCCTGGTGGAGGCAACAGGTGAAGACAGTGCAAAGTTCACCGTTACATGGAGCGAGAGCTACGACACAAAGGCAGTATGGACAATGAGCGGGGTGTTCAACGAGGCTACGACAAGCGTTGCGTATTATGACGGTGTAAAGAAGTCTGTTACTTATAACGATAAGGGCGAGATCACCTCTGAAATGGAGATCTATAACGGCGGTAAGGGCGAATTCGTATTCAGCTATGACGGTGTTACCTGGGATGATCAGAATGAGCATATAGCAGATAATATGGTCTTTAAGTATGGCGATTCAGCAGAAGGCGTTCTTGCTACAGATCCTACAGAATACATCCCCGAGACATCAGAGTCTGCAGCAGCTTCCTCTGCGGCAACTTCTGCAAAACCCACTGAGACAGAAAAGCCTAAAGAAACAGAAAAGCCGGCTGAGACCAAAGAGACCGAGCCTGCAACAACAGTACCTGAGCCTGCTCATAAGACAGCTGCAGAGATAAGCGGAACATATGTAAGCGGCAGAGCTACTGCCACGGTAGACGCGTCAGATCCCGACAATGTATCGATTAGGATAGTCTGGAGCGAATCAGCTGACACAACGGTAGTCTGGAGGATCAGCGGCAGATACAACGAGGAAACAGAGACCATTCTCTATGACGGCTGTGTCAAGAAAGTTCTGACTTATGCCGATGATGGCGAGACCGAATTAGAGGAAGTCAGCTACACAGACGGCAGCGGCGCGATCTTATTCAGCTATGACGGATTCACATGGGACGACTATATCGAGAATATTGCTGAAAACATGGTATTCATTAAAGAGGCATAAACAAACCGGAGGGCCTGGAATGATAATTCCGGCCCTCTTTTTTGTTGTCGAAAACGTTTACCTTTGGTTAATTGATATGTGTATAATTACTGTATATTTGAATCAGGAGCAGAGGAAACAGCATAAAGCACAAAAGCGGAGGTGTTAGTTTGTCTGACAAGAAGATTCTCGGGATGCCCCGGCAGTATTTCTTTATTGTCTGTGCAATACTCATAGTATGTATTGCCACAGGAAGTTTCTGTGATCTGAGCATCTCGGAGGCTTTGACCAACAAGACTGATATCGGTGATTTTTTCCAGCATTACGGAAATATAGTCTCGCATTTCCTGTACCCGGTGGCAGGTGTCTGCATTTTCAAGGGACTGAGAAAGAAAAGTAAGAACTACAATGTGCTGGCGTGGGGAATCCTCGGTTTCTCTTTATATTGGACGGTGTACTGTTTCCTGGATACCGGCGGCAAGTATCTCCGCAAAGCGTATGGATATGCTGCCGGAGAGAGCAGCGCTGTTCCGCTGATACTTGCGTTCCTCACCTGGATAGCGGTTTCCGTGGCGGTCGCTTTCATCGCTTATCAGATAATAGATGATGAGCAGTCCGAGCTTCTGATCGCCATAGGCGCCGTGATCCTGATCGCGGGCATGTTCAGCGAGTACATTAACGAATGGCTCAAAGTCGTCGGCTGCCGTCCGAGATACAGATACCTGATAACTTTGGATGATCCGAAGAGTGAATACAGGAACTGGTGGGAGATGCTCCCGTACATAGCTGATGAGAGTGATTTCAGGAGCTGGCCGAGCGGACATATGACCAAGGCTACGATCATGTTTACTCTGCCTATGATCACAAGTGTAGTCAAGAACCGGAAGGAATGGTTTAAGTACGCGGCTTATGCCTTTGCGGTAATTTGGATAATCATCATGGGCTATAACAGGCTCCATATGAATGCCCATTTCTTTACGGATGTTTGCTTCGGAGTGCTGATCACTTACTTTATCTATGCGCTTGTTTATACGCTCGTATTCTCAGCTGTAAAAGCAGTGTCAGGCGAAGGCGGAAAAGGGAAAAAACATAAATGATAAGACAGCTGACAAAACAGGATATTCCCGAATGCGTGGAAGTTATACGCGCCTCTTTTCTGACGGTTGGAAAAGAGTTCAATATCACGCCGGAGAATGCGCCGCGTTTTACGGCTTATGCCACCGATGAAGCGAAAGTAAACTTCTGGATGGATGAGCAGCACCGTCCGATGTTCGGCTTTTTCGAGAACGGCAGGATGGCAGGCTATTATAATCTTGCGTTCCCTTCGGAGAATGAATGCGAATTGGGCAGTCTGTGCGTATTGCCGGAATACAGGCACAGCGGTATCGGCGGGGCATTGCTGGACGATGCGCTGGCGCGTGCCAAAACTCTCGGGTTTAAGAAGATGAACCTCAGTATTGTCGAGGAGAATTCTGTTCTGCGCAAATGGTATGAGGATCACGGATTTAAGCATCTTGGAACGAAGAAATTCGATTTTTTCCCGTTTACATGCGGCTATCTTGAGAAAGATCTGTGAGACCGTGATTGTTTTCTGATGATTTGTCGAAAACAGGGACTGCGGATTCAGTTTTGCGGTCCCTTTTTATTTCGGAAAAGCGGATTTCTCTTTATATCAAATATTCGTGATATAATTTTAAAATAATGGTTTGCTACCAAAGCGGAACAAATAGCGCATGGCAGGGAGATGCACGGATGAGTCGGACCAGGAATAAGAGCACAATAACAATTGCGGTTATCGGAAGTATTGTTTTCGTTCTTATTTTGACGGTCGGAACGATACTGTCGGGATATATGGCAACCAATGACACGGAAAAGGCCGTTGAGACAGTCAGCCTTCTGTATCTCGATGAACTTGCGGGAAGAAGAGAGCGGGTCGTATCCGCAAATCTCACTAAAAAGATCGAAGACCTGAATGTTGCTCTCGAACTTATGGAAGAGAGTGATCTTTCCGATATAGAGCATCTCCAGGCTTATCAGGCAAAGATGAAGCGCATATATAAGCTCGATAAGTTCGCTTTTGTTGATACGGAAGGTCTGATCTATACATCGCTTGGACCGCAGACAAATATCAGTGACTATAATTTTGATTATATGACGATCAAAGAACCTGAGATATCGATCCTCAATCTTGATTCTGCAGAAAAGAAAGTAATAATCGCGGTTCCCTTAAATGATATGACGCTTGAGGGCAAGACCCTGGCCGCGTGCTTTATGGAGATCGATATGAACGAGATGCTTAAAGGTGTCTCGATGCAGTCGGAAGATACGGAGACCACGTTCTGCAACATTTATACCAGAGACGGTGTCGCGCTGACAAACGTATATCTCGGCGGTCTTGCCGTGGAGGACAACCTTCTTGAAGCAATGCAGAACGCAAAGATGAGAAACGGCACTTACGAACAGTTCCTGAATGATTTCAGGAGCGGTACGAGAGGCGAAGTCACTTTTACATACAACGGCACAACAGAGACATTAAGCTATGTTCCGGTAACCGGAACCGACTGGATGCTGACCTACCTTATTAATGAGGAGCTGATCGCCAATAAGATCAATCCGGTTGCCAGAAGCATTGTCATCAGGAGCTTTATACAGTCAGCTCTGGCTGCCCTGGTCCTTATCGGAATGTTCGGCTTTATCATCTATCAGATCAGGCGCAACTCTAAGCTCGCTATTGAGAAAGAGACTTCTGAAGCCGCGAACCGTGCTAAACAGGAACAGATGGAAGAGAAGCTTGCCCTTCAGGCAAAACTTCTTGAGGAGGAGAAGAGAAGGAACGTACAGGACAGCATGATCACGGCGATGTCTTCGGATTACCGCAGCGTTTATTATGTTGATCTTGATAAAGATGAGGGTGTCTGCTACAGAGGAGATCCCAAGGATCATGATCAGACAGCCGAGGGGATCAGGTTCCCGTTCCATGAACGTTTCATCTGGTATGCTGATAATTCCATTGAGGAGAGCTACCGTGAAGGATTCAAGGAATTTATCGATCCGGACAATATCAGAGAAGGTCTTGCGAAAGAACCTATCCTCGCTTACAGATATCTTGCAAAGCGAGGCGGTCACGAATATTACGAGATGATCAGAGTGGCAGGTGTCCGCCATGCGGAAGACAGAGTGGATCATATTGTTCATGCAATAGGTCTGGGCCTTACCGTAATCGATACCGAGATGCGCAAGAACATGGCGCAGCAGGAAGCTTTGGGTGACGCTCTCAAGGCTGCCGAGCAGGCCAATAAAGCCAAGACGGCGTTCCTGTCCAATATGAGCCACGAGATCCGTACTCCTATGAATGCGATCATCGGCCTTGACAACATCGCCATGAACGATCCCGAGACACCTGAGAAGACCAGGGAATACCTTGCGAAGATCAATACTTCAGCCGAGCATCTTTTGAACCTTATCAACGATATCCTTGATGTGTCGCGTATCGAATCAGGGCGCATGATCCTGAAGCACGAGGAATTCTCATTCCCGAAAATGCTCGAATCGATCAACACAATGTTCGGCGGACAGTGTCTCGATAAGAATCAGAACTACAGCTGCAATATAAAGGGTCAGGTAGATGACTACTATATCGGCGACAATATGAAGCTTAGGCAGGTCCTCATAAACATATTGGGCAACGCAGTCAAGTTCACTCCCGAAGGCGGTAATATCTCACTTGATATCCAGAGAACGGCGCAGTTCGATGACAGATCGACGCTGCAGTTCACCATCACGGATAACGGTATCGGAATGAGCGAGGTGTTCCTGCCGCATATCTTTGATACTTTTGCCCAGGAGGATGCTACAGCTTCAAATAAGTACGGATCTTCAGGTCTGGGTCTTGCGATAACGAAGAATATCATCGAGATGATGAACGGCACTATCCGTGTCGAGAGCAAGAAAAATGAGGGAACGACGTTTATTATCTCCGTAACTCTCAACGATTCCAAACGCAGGAATATTGCTGAAGAGGACCCGGACATCCATCCCGGCGATATGGCCGTGCTTGTTATCGATGACGATCCGGTTGCCGGCGAGCATGCAAAACTGGTGCTCGAGCAGGCCGGTATCTCTGTTGAGCTTGCTTCAAGCGGCGAAGAGGGCATCGGTATGGTAAGGCTCCGCCATGTCCGTCACGAGCCATACAACCTGATCCTTGTGGACTGGAAGATGCCCGATATGGACGGTGTCGAGACTACCAGAAGGATAAGGGAAATAGTAGGCAATGAATCAGCGATAATCATACTTACCGCATATAAGTGGGATGATATCCTTGATGAAGCGGTCAGTGCAGGAGTCGACAGCTTCATTGCAAAGCCTTTGTTTGCCGCGAATGTGCTTGAGGAATTCAAGTCTGCATCGCTGAAAAAACAGACCAGGAAAGAGTCTGTTACTGTCGATCTTAAGGACCTCCGTGTTCTTGTCGCGGAAGATATCGAAGTAAATGCCGAGATCCTTCAGATGATACTGGAAAGCCGGGAGATCGAATCAGATGTTGCGGCGAACGGAAAGATCGCTCTTGAACTTTTTGAATCTCATCCCGAGAACTACTACGCTGCGGTACTGATGGATGTGCGTATGCCTGAAATGGACGGTCTCGAAGCAACGAGACATATACGTGCGCTCCAAAGATCCGACGCGGCGGGAATACCTATAATCGCGCTGACTGCAAATGCTTTCGACGAGGACGTTCAGAGATCGCTGCAGACAGGACTTAATGCGCATCTTACAAAACCTATTCAGCCGGAAGTCCTTTTCGAGACTTTGGAAAGTCTCATAAAGACAAGGAATCCAAATGCCGGGGAAGGAGAAAAGAAATGAATCGTTCGACAGACTTTTATGTAGACGGAAAGCGACATATCCTCGTTGCTGATGACGAGATGATAAACCGCGAGCTGCTGGAGAATATCCTTTGTGATGAATATGATGTTCTCATGGCGGAAGACGGCGAGATGGCTTATGACGTGATAAAGGAGAACCGCAACACCTTATCGCTTATCCTTCTCGATCTGATGATGCCTAAGCTCAACGGTCTCGATCTTCTGCCGCGGTTAAAAGAGGATCCGGATCTTAAGGGCATACCTGTTATCGTCCTGACATCAGACCAGGCATCGGAGGTTGAGAGCCTCAAACGCGGCGCGGCTGATTTTATTCCGAAGCCGTATCCCCAGCCTGATGTTATTAAGGCCAGGATATCCCGTTCCATTGAGCTTGCCGAAGACCGTCAGATAATCAGCGCCACGGAGCGTGACGAACTTACGGGCCTTTATTCGAGCGAATATTTCTACCGTTACGGTGAGCAGTTCGATAAGTATCATCCGGATTCTGACATGGATGCGCTCTGCCTTGATGTTAATCACTTTCACATCGTCAATGAACGTTTCGGAATGGCAAAAGGAGATGAGATATTAAAGAGGATAGCGGACTGTCTCACTAAGACGTTCCCGGCCTCTGACTGCGTTATCTGCAGAAAAACGGCCGATACATTTTTAGTCTATTGTTCACACCGTGATGACTATACATCGATAACAGATAAGATGTCCGAAGTCTGCGGTGATATGCCTACGTCGGTAAGACTCAGGATCGGAGTATATGCTTACTGCGACAAGAAACTTGATATCAGATCAAGGTTCGACCGCGCGAAGATCGCTGCGGATCTTATCAGGAATAACTACTCTGTATTTGTCAGCATGTTTGATGAGAAGCTGATGGAGAAGGAGCTCTTTGCCGAGCAGCTGGTCGATGAATTCCCCAAGGCGCTTGCCGAAAAGCAGTTCAAGGTATTCTTCCAGCCCAAGTTCAATATCACCGGGGATAAGCCTGTCTTATCGAGTGCGGAGGCGCTTGTAAGATGGTTCCATCCGACACTCGGCATGATATCTCCGGGGAGGTTCATTCAGCTTTTTGAGGAAGACGGACTTATCGCGCAGCTTGACGAATACATCTGGAGAAGCGCGGCAGAGACTATTGCTGACTGGAAGAACCGTCTCGGCATATCGGTTCCCGTATCGGTGAATCTCTCGCGCGCGGAAATGTACGATCCCGCGCTGGTCGAGACTTTCGATAAGATAACTTCAGAATACGGCATAACACCGGAAGACATCTATCTGGAGATCACAGAGTCTGCTTATGTCAGAGACTCGGACCAGATCGTCGACAGAGTAAAGGAATTGAGGGACCACGGATTCTTCATAGAGATGGATGACTTCGGTTCCGGATACTCATCGCTTAACATGATCTCGGAACTCCCGATCGATGCTCTGAAGCTCGACATGATGTTTATCAGAAATGCTTTCGATAAGATAAATGATACGCGCATGATCAGCATTGTAATAGATATTGCCGATTACCTCGGCGTGCCTGTAATAGCCGAGGGTGTTGAGACTGAAGAACAGTATCTCGCACTGAAGAAACTCGGATGCACGATAATCCAGGGATACTATTTCTCTAAGCCGGTACCGGCTGATGAGTTTGAGAGATTCCTGACAGAAAAAGGATCCTGAGAGGAGAACAAGCACATGCTTACAATAGATGCACTTAAACAGTTTGGCGCCGATACCGATGACGGTCTGTCGCGCTGCATGGGAAACGAAACGTTCTACTTCAAACTGATCGGCAAGGTCGTTGACGACAAGAACTTCAAGGCGCTTGAAGACGCTGTCGCGGCAAAGGATCTTGCTGCAGCCTTTGATGCGGCGCATTCACTCAAGGGTGTTCTCGGCAACCTCGCGTTAACTCCCGTCTATGAGCCTGTATATGAGATAACCGAGCTTCTCCGCGCAAGAAGTGATATCGATTATTCTCCGTATCTTAAGGCGATCTCGGAGAAGCGCGCTGAGCTCGCCGGGCTGATCGGATAATATGGCGGGGATCAGGATGACACGGATACTAAAAAAGAGTAAAGCTGTATTGTTGCCGGCAATGCTTTGTCTTGTAATGCTTGCCGCTGTATTGTTTCCTGTGACCGTTAATGCTTCAGGTCAGTCCGGAGAGGCTGTCCGTATCGGCTATTACGAGAACGAGGTGTTCCAGGAAGGCGCAGCGGAAGATGAGGTGAAGACCGGCTACGCATATGAGTATTATCAGAAGCTTTCCGAATATACCGGATGGCGTTATGAATATGTCTACGGCGAATTCGGGGATCTTTACCAGATGCTCCTGGACGGCGAGATAGATTTCCTTGCGGGGCTTGCTTACAGGGAGGACCGTAAAGATCTGATAGGCTATCCTGATGCCGCTATGGGCAATGAGACATACAGCCTTGTAAAGCATGATTCCGATAGCGATATAACACTTGATATTTCCACTTTAAACGGCAGTAAGATCGGTGTCCTTGACAGTGCCATGGTCGATGTTCTGGAGACCTTTCTGAAGGAACATTCGATACAGGCTGAAATCGTGAAGTTCAATGACTATGCGCCTTTATTCGAAGCCTTTGATACACACGATATCGATGTTCTTGCGGCGGAAGGTGACGGTGCGTATGGAAGAGACCACGCTGAACTTCTCTGCCCGTTCGGAACATCGGATTATTATCTCTGTGTAAGCAGATCAAGACCCGATCTGCTGGCAGAACTCAACATGGCTCAGACAGAGCTTACGGTCAATGAACCGAACTACATCAATAATCTACGCAATAAATACTATCCGGTAAGCATTTCAAGCCGCGCGTTTTCCGAGGCGGAGAAGCAGTGGCTCCTTGAGCATAATGAACTCAGGGTAGGTTATCTGAATAACTATCTGCCTTACAGTGATACGGATGGATCAGGCTCTGTTACCGGTCTGGTTAAAGATCTTGTTCCGAAGATCGTCTCCGAACTCGGCATAGATGATATGACTGTAACTTTCAAAGGCTACGACAGTTATGATGCGATGATATCCGATCTCGAAAAAGGAAATATCGATACGGCATTTCCTGTCGGAGGAGGTCTGTTCTACTCGGAGGAGAACGGTATCTTCCAGTCATCTTCCGTCATATCCGCTTCGACGGAACTGGTCTATTCCGGAGAGTTTACGGATGACACTCTGAAGAGCTTTGCGGTAAATGAGAATAACCGCATGCAGTATTATTTTGTGCTGACCTACTATCCTGATGCGGAGATAACTTTCTATCCGTCCATCGATGCTTGTCTTAAGGCTGTCCTTGACGGTAAAGCGGGCTGCACCACATTAAACGGCCTGAGGGCAAACGATATCCTGAGAAACAGACGTTACAACAGATTATCTCTGCTTCAGACTTCATATGAGGATGACAGGTGCTTCGGTGTACAGATCGGAAACGCGGGCCTGTTAAGGCTCCTTAACCGCGGCATCAGTCTTGCGGGAGCCGATTATGCCCAGAATCTCGCGTTCAGATATACTGATCAACTTTTTACGTATTCCGCACTCGACATGCTGCGTGACAACATGGCGCTGTTCGGAACGTTAATACTGATAATCGCCGCAGTGATCATTGCGCTTCTCGTCCGTGACACCAGAAGATCCAAACGCGAGATTACCAATAAAGAGAATGCAAGAAAAGAACTTGAGAAAGCCAATGCCGAACTCAGGGAACAGCAGTACCACAGAGACCAGCAGGATAAGATGATCACTGCTTTGGCATCTGATTACCGCTGCGTTTACCATATCGATCTTGATAAGGATGATGCGGTCTGTTACAGGGCTGATCCCACCGACAGGGACCAGCCTGCCGAAGGCGTGCATTTCCCTTATCATGAGTTCTTTTCGAAGTATGCGGAAAATTCCGTGGCGGAGAATTACCGCGACGGATTCCTGAAGTTTATTGATCCTGAGAATATCCGGAAAGCCCTGGCGGAGAATCTGATAATCGTATACAGGTATCTTGCCCAAAGAGACGGGATAGAGTATTACGAGATGATCCGTATGGCAGGCGAGCGCCATCCTGATGAGCGTGACGATAAGATAGTTCATACAGTAGGTCTGGGACTTACCGTAATTGACGAAGAGATGCGTGATACGATGGAAAAGAACCAGACTCTCGCTGAAGCGCTGGATGCGGCCGAGCAGGCCAATAAAGCGAAAACAGCCTTCCTGTCCAGCATGAGCCATGAGATCCGCACTCCGATGAATGCCATCATCGGTCTCAACAGCCTTGCCCTCCGTGATGAAACACTGACGGAAGATACCAGGGAATATCTGGAGAAGATAGGAGGCAGCGCAAGGCATCTCCTCGGTCTCATCAACGATATCCTCGACATGAGCCGTATTGAATCAGGCAGGCTCATCATCCGCAAAGAAGAATTCTCGTTCAGCAATATGCTCGAACAGATAAATACGATGGTAATGTCCCAGTGCAACGAGAAGGGACTTCATTATGAGTGCCGTGTAACAGGCGGCGTCAGTGATTACTATATCGGTGATGATATGAAGCTCAAGCAGATCATTATCAACATCCTGTCCAATGCTATAAAGTTCACTGATGCTCCCGGAAGCATTCAGTTCCTGGTTGAGCGTATGGCTGTTTACGGCGACCATTCAACGCTCAAGCTTACGATCAAAGATACCGGGATCGGTATGGAAAAAGATTTCATTCCGAAGATCTTTGATACATTTGCGCAGGAGGACAGCAGCCGCAATAACAGATACGGCAGCACCGGACTCGGCATGGCGATCACAAAGAATATCGTCAAACTCATGAACGGTACGATCTCCGTTGAATCCGAGAAGGGAAAAGGAACGGAATTTACTGTTGTTATTACCCTGAATAACTGTGACCACCAGTTTGAGCTCACAAACTATATCAATCCGAAGGATATGAGGATCCTTGTAGTCGATGATGAGGAGATCGCGGCCGAGCATGCGCGTATAGTTCTCGATGAGGCGGGCATCAAAGCTGATACCTGTTACAGCGGACAGGAAGCTCTTAACATGCTCGAAGTATGTCATGCAAAACACGAGCCTTACAATCTTGTCCTTCTCGACTGGAAGATGCCTGAGATGGACGGTCTCGAGGTTGCCCGCCAGATACGCCGGCGTTATGCCAAAGAGACAACGGTAATCATACTCACGTCATTTAACTGGGATGAGATCATGGATGATGCGCTTCATGCGGGTGTTGACAGCTTCCTCGCAAAACCTCTTTTCGCATCCAACGTAATAGACGAGTTCGAGCGTATCGCGCGCAAGAACAGCATGAGTCTTTTCCAGGAGAAGAGGCGTGCCGATCTTAAGGGCAGACGCATACTTATGGCGGAAGATGTTGAGATCAATGCCGAGATCATGGAACAGATAATCATGGTCCGCGGAGCTGAGATAGACCATGCGGTGAACGGTAAGATAGCGCTTGAGATGTTCGAAAAGAGCGAAGAGGGTTACTATGACGCGATCCTTATGGATGTCCGTATGCCTGAGATGGACGGGCTTGCAGCAACTGAAGCGATCCGCGCGCTCGGCAGAAAGGATGCAAAGGTGATCCCTATCATTGCGTTGACGGCGAATGCTTTTGATGAAGACGTCCAGCGGTCACTGCAGGTGGGTATGAATGCCCATCTTTCCAAACCGGTCGAGCCTGACCGTCTGTATCAGACACTGGAAGAGCTGATATGGGAAGCCGGGCAAGGGAAGAGCGGAAAGGAATAAGGCCATGAGCTGGAACGATGATGATATAGATAATTTTTTCGCGACCGATTCGGCGAAATGTCCCAACTGTGCGGCGAATATCTTTTTCAACGAGAAGATAGGAAAGCTGGTCTGCGGATCGTGCGGAGGTCTATATGAGCCTGAGAGCCTGAGGCCTTCGGGAAGGATCGAGAACCGTGATACGGATGATGCCGGGGAGGAAGAGAACAACAAGCAGGAGTTCGTCTGTGATTCCTGCGGAGCTGCTGTGGTCACTGATTACAATACCGCGGCGACGTTCTGCGCTTTCTGCGGATCCCCGACCCTTATCAAGAGAAGATTGTCAAAGAGCTTCCGCCCTGATCTGATCATTCCGTTTAAAGTAAGCAAGGAAGAGGCTATCGCGAATTTCAGGGAATGGGCAAAGACAAACAGAGGCGTGCCCAAGACATTTCTGTCGGATGCCACACTTACCAAGATCACAGGATATTACACTCCGTTCTGGCTTATCGATGCCGACTGCAACGCTGTGGTCGGAGGTTCCGGCAAGGTCGGGGAAGGCGAGACTGTGGCGGTTTTCTTTATAGACAGAAAGATAAGATTCCATGTGAAAAGGGTTCCTTTTGACGGATGCAGGAAGATCCCGAATACTCTTATGGAAGCTATAGAACCTTTCGATTACGCGGATCTTAAGCCCTATAACGACATGTATCTTCCGGGCTTTTACGCCCAGCGTTACGACCAGTCCGCGCTGGATATGCTCGATATCATAAAGATCCGTATCGACAGTTACGCGGCAGGCATCGTAAAGCATTTCACCGCGGGAGAATACGATGATGTCAGTGTCGGTTCGACCGGTTCATTTGCCGAGAATTTCAGCCAGCTTTATGCATTGATGCCTGTGTGGTTCTTGAATGTTAAGTATGACGGGATCATTTACAGTATCGCTGTTAACGGCCAGACGGGAGAGGCTTCGGGCAACCTTCCGGTTAAGAAGTCAAGGGTCCGTAAGCATGCCGTTCTTGAAGTCGCGAAATGGACTCTTAAATATCTCGGCGTTACGGCGGTCTTGGGAGCGTTAATGACTATTCCGATGTACGCCGGATTCATAAGCCGGTATGATCGCATCACAAAAGAATCTTTGGGAATGCTTCCGCTTTGGGCATTCCTGGCTATGTGGTTACTGGCATTCCTGGCCGGCCTTTCAGTAATCGTCCCGTTCCTTGTAAAAAAGTTCAGATTCCGTTCCTTCGGCGAGTCCGTTACAATCGACAGGGCTCCGGCTGTTGAGCAGTACATAGATTATAGATCCAAGTTCGAGATGGAGAAAAATGACACATTCTCCTGCATGGCAAAGAGAGCGGACGATGAGTATGAGGTCAAAAACGGCAAGATGTCACTGCTGATCTTCGTTCTTAAATGGATTTTTAAGGATTAGTAAACATTAGGTCAAATCTGTCAGTTTATCTTGATATGAGTGTTGAGAATTATAAAATATAAGATAGGCACATATTGAATCAGGTTGTAAAACATTCGGGAGCTGCATATGGCACAGAACGATATGGTTTTTAAAAAGATAGCAGAAGCGCTGCTCGTTGACTATTCGAGTGTTTATTATGTTAATGCCGTAACGAATGAGTATTACTGGTATTCCGTTAATCCCGAATTCCATTCCCTGAGCCTTGAGCCGGTCGGAGATGATTTCTTCAAGAATATCATCCGTGACTGCAAGAAGGTCATCTATGAAGAAGACCAGCACATTTTCATAGAGGATATTCAGAAAGAAAATCTTTTAAACGCGATGAAAAAGGGCGGTATGCAGAGTATCGAATACCGCCTTATGATCAACGGGGTGCCTGTCTGGCATTCTCTCAGGATGATCCGCGGTCTTGAGGAGGACTCTGATTATTTCATCCTCGGCGTAATCAATATTGATGAAGAATACCAGCGCAGAGAGAATGAGAAAGAACTCGCGCGTCAGAAGGATATCTATAACCAGATCACGTCAAGTCTCGCAGGACAGTACGATACGCTGTATTTTATTGATCTTGATACATCCACTTTTGTTGAGATATCTTCAACGGACGAATACAAGAAGCTGAATGTGCCGGCGACCGGCAGTGATTTCTTTGCGGAAAGCAGAAGAAGCATAAAAAAGTTCGTGCATCCTGAAGATCAGGAAATGGTAATGAAGCTGCATTATATGGATGCCATGCTGAAGAACCTGGAACACAGGAATTCATATTCTGTCACTTACCGTCTTGTCGTGAACGGACAGGTAAAGCATATCAGGCATACCGAGATCATGTCCAAAGATAAGAAGCATATCATCGTATGTATCGAGAATATCGATGATGAGGTAAAGGCTGATCTTGAGCTTAAGGAAAACCAGCAAAGGAGTATTACATATACCCAGATCGCGGAGAGTCTGGCTTCTCATTATGATCTCATCTATTATGTGGATGCCCAGACCTCATACTATATGGAATTTGCCACACATAAGCTGTACGGAGAACTTGAGATCCAGGAGGAGGGTGAGGACTTCTTCGGAAATGCCAATATGAATGCGGATAAGCTGATCCACAGTGATGACAGGGAAAGGATAAAGCTTTTTCTCAATAGGGATAATCTGATCACAAGGCTGGAGGACAGCCGTCAGTTAACGGAAGATTACCGTATGGTCGTCAGCGGAGGCAAGGCGCAGTATACCAGAATGAAGGTTACCTGGTCTTCCGACAAGTCTCATTTTATTATCTGTATCGAGAACCGCGAAGAGATCGTAAAGATGGAAAATGAGCATCTCAAGGCGATTTCTGCCGCAAATGAGATCGCAAGACGTGACTCCCTTACAGGCACAAGAAACAAGACCGCATTCAATGAGTTCGAGAAAGATTTTCAGAAGGATGTTGATGAAGGCCGCATTGACGCGTTCGGATTTATTGTCTGCGATCTTAACGATCTTAAGCTGATCAATGACACGCAGGGACATAAAGCGGGAGATGAATATATTCAGGCGGCATGCCAGCTGATCTGCCGCACTTTTGCCCACTGTCCCGTATTCAGGATCGGCGGTGATGAATTCGCGGTGGTCCTCAAAGGACAGGATTATGAAGACAGGGAAGGTCTTATTTCCGGTTTCAGGAAAAAGATCGAGGATAATATCAGTATCGGAAGCGGACCTGTGGTCGCCACGGGTGTTGCGGAGTATCAGCCTGACATTGATAAAAGTATTGAAGATGTCTTTGGCCGCGCCGACGGACGCATGTATGAGAATAAAGCATACCTGAAGGAACAGAAGCTTCTGCATGAGAGCCATTCGCTTAAGGAGATAGCAAACACGAAGTCTATCACGGAAGACAGAAGAAAGATGCTGGATTCCCTTTTCAAATCATACGATGTTGTTTCTGAGGGAACCTATGTCTATCTCTGCGATATGAAATATGATTTTTCCAAGTGGTCGAAAAATGCCGTTGACACATACGGCCTTCCTTCGGAATACATGTACGGTGCAGGCGATATCTGGGAGAATTACATCCATCCCGATGACCGTGAAGCATACCATAAGGGAATCGATGAGATCTTCTCCGGAAACTCCGCCGGTCATGATATGCAGTACCGCGCAAAAAGGACCAGCGGGGAATATGATGTATGCACCTGCAGGGGCGTAGTCATAAGAGACCTGAACGGCGAACCTGATTACTTTGTCGGCACTATAAGAAGCCACGGTTCACAGGGCCATATCGATACATTGACGGGCCTTAGGAACCAGTATGGTTTCTTCGAGGACCTTGACAGCTGTATCAAGCGTAAAGTATCGAATTATGTTCTTATCATTGGCATCAGCAAGTTCTCGGAGATAAACGAAGTTTACGGTTATCATTTCGGCAACCGTGTTCTTCAGCTCTACGCGCGAAAGGTTTTCGAGACGACAGGCAACAGCGGATCATGTTACAGGATCGACGGAACCAAGTTTGCAGTAATAAGCCATACGCTTTCCTGGGACGATATCCTGGACAGATACAATAAATTCAGAAACTATTTCCGTGAAGTATTCCAGGTCGATGACAAGAGGATCCTGCTTGAAGTAAACGGCGGCGTTATCAGACTCGATCAGTTCGATTATGATTCACAGACGGTATATGCATGCCTGAATTTTGCTTATGTTGAGTCCAAGACCCGCCATCAGGGTGATCTTGTCCTATTCCATAATGACCTTAACGATGAGAACAAGCTGAGGATCGAGAAGCTCCATGCTATCCGCACTTCGATCACGCACGGGTACAGAGGATTCTACCTTTTGTACCAGCCGGTCGTTGATGCCAAGACAGAAAAGCTCATCGGCGCGGAAGCCCTTCTCAGATGGAAGAATGACACATACGGAATGGTCCCGCCGGACCAGTTTATTCCGCTTCTTGAATCCGATCCGCTGTTCCCGGAACTCGGTGAATGGATCATTCGCGAGGCTGTCTTTGCCGCCAAGAAGATCCTTAAGAACAATCCTGACTTTGTGGTCAATATCAATCTCTCATATACCCAGCTTGAGAAGCCTGACTTTGTCGATATGGTATTTCACGTGCTTGACGATCTTAAGTATCCTCCGGAGCATATCTGCTTTGAGGTAACCGAGAGATGCAGGCTTCTGGACATCCAGCTTCTCAGAAACGTTATCGTAAGCCTTAAGGCAAGAGGCGTTCTGGTTGCGCTTGACGATTTCGGTACGGGATTCTCTTCGGTTGGCATCGTAAAGGAGCTGCCATTCGATATCATCAAGATAGACAGAGGCTTTGTTACGAAGATAGAAGAGGATGAGGTAGAGCGTGAGCTCATCAAATACTTTGCCGGCTTCGCTTCGCTCTTCGGCGCCAAAGTATGTGTCGAGGGAATCGAGACCGAGGGCATGAGGGACATCCTTCAGAAATATCATGTCGAGAGTTTCCAGGGATACTATTATGCCAAGCCGCTCATGCTGGATGAGATCATTAAGTGGAGAAGCGGCGGGGAATCGTGAGCGGGGAGAATGATCTTCAGGAGATCTTAAAGAGAGAAGATGTCGCTGTGATCAGCGACAAGGTCAGTTCGCGCGAGGAACTGATCGAATCGCTCATGAGATATCTTAAGCTTTCAAGGGCGAACAGACGGTATTCGGATTACTATTCGGTAAAGCTTTACGGATGCAATGTCGCGAACATGTTCCTGACTATGAGCTACCGTTTCAAGTTCGAATCGCCGATCCCCGTTAACGAGACGTTTCTGATATCAGAACCGGATCTTTATTACAACAAGAAAGCTTTTGACGAAGGCAGGATCAATCTCTGTTTTGTTATCGGCTATTCCGGCTCAGGCAAATCCGTGCTCACCAAAGAATACAGCGGTGACGGAATCGAAAAGGTCTCACTCGACGATATAGTCTGTGTCAAGAGCCACTATACCCTTGAAGAGTTGAGAGAATCAGGTGAACTGCTTTATTCTTTCTTCACCGGTCCCGGAAAGAAGTATTACATAACAAGGGAAGAGCGGGACCTCTTTGCCGATCACGGCGAAGTGTTTGTCAGGTTCATCAATTTCGCGTGTGAATATGCAAAGTCCCATACCGGAAAGAAGTTCATCCTCGAAGGCATATGGACTTATCTCTTCTTTGAAGACCCTTCAGAATTCGAGAACTATGCGGTCTTCATAAAAGGCACTTCTCTTGTCAGATCCAAGTTCAGAAGGGTCATGAGAGAGGCGGAGAACGATGTCTCGGAAGCGCTGGAAAGGCTTCTGGATTTCGGGGTATATGCGGCTGATACGACGTTAAGGGATGTCAACGTTGATAAGTGGAGAAAGTATTTCGAGAAGAAGCCCGAGACCGTGATAAAGTTCGAGGATAACTATTTTACGAACCTCGCAGAGAAGGTAATGAACGAGACCAATAATATCAACGAATGCTTTGTCCGCGGTGACGCAGACGGTATCAGGAATATCATGAAGCGCGTGGAAAAGAGCAAGAAAATGGATATCCCCGAGAAGGCGATCCTTACAGAGGAATGCAGAAGGGCACTGGCTGATCTGGGCTGAAGTATAAATACCACCGTACAACTATGATATAATAGTCCCGGAATAAATAACGGGGGAGGGATTATTATGAGATTACAGAGTTTAAACTGCCCGAATTGCGGATCTCCTTTGAGAACTGAGAATGATACACAGATATGCGACAGCTGCGGTTCGGTATTCAAGATCGATTATGATGATTCCGATGTTGCGTATGAGCAGGTCCGCATAAAGCAGGCGCAGTATCAGAATTCACAGAATCAACAGCAAAGCCGCGGTGTTTCCAAAGCCAGGATAATTGCTATTGTCGTTGTTGTTGTAGTGGCGGTTTTTTCTATGACCGTTATGATGAGCATCGCCAGGTTCTTGTCAGCTGCAAGGAATGCCAATTACACAAGCAGCACTAGAGCCACGACGACTGAAAGGACGACTGCTCCTACCGAGACGACGGTCTCTCCTTATCTTCTTATCAGCGCGTCTGACATAACGGCAGACAGTGAATTTGTGGACAATGCCATAGCTTCGGTCAAATCCTGCGTAAATGCAGACAGGAAAAACGATACCGTAATTGAATACAGGAATGGATTCACCAACTGGAACATGACAGGTGATGCCGAGATATATGCATGCTATCTGCTTACAAGCGAGAAAGAGAACCGTTTATGCTTCCTCGTTAAGATAACCTACGCTAAAGACGGTGAAGAAGATGTGACCAAGGAGGTCTACGACTGCCTTTACCTCAAGAATATTACTGTCGGCACAGATGGAAAGATCGCCAGTAATTATGCCGTTAGATCTGACAGGGGCGATGGCGCAGATGACTGGACCTGGATGGCTGCCCTGGATTCCGATCAGCTCTACAGATCCGCCATACTCGGCAAGAGCGGCTTTTCAAGAGAGACAGTGGCATTGCCCGGGTTAGAGCAGGTTGCTTCAGACGCTTCAGATGCCGGAGACTTTAATGAAACTCCGGCAGACGGGGACATTGAAGATACTGCGGACGGCGGAAACAATAAGTCTGAAGGCGATCCGGATACCGGTGCTGCAGAGGGTTAACAGCCGGCTCTCCGGACGGTTAACGGCGGATTCTATGTGTGATCAGCTGATTCAAAATGCCAAAGATTATATTGCGGTGCTCTTTGAGGGCTGCTCTGACGGACATGATGCCGAACACAGCCTCAGGGTGTATGCAAACGCAATGAAGATCGCGGAGACAGAACCCGGATGTAATCTTGAGGTTGTCGCACTGGCAGCGCTCCTTCACGATGCGGATGACCATAAGCTGTTTGATACGAAAGATAATTACAATGCAAGGACGTTTCTCGCTGACAACGGCATTGGCGGCGGTAAGACAGATTTTATCTGCAGCATAATCAATTCTGTATCTTTCAGCCGTAACCGCGGCAGGGTTCCCGCTTCTCTGGAAGGAAAGATCGTGCAGGATGCCGACAGGCTGGATGCCATGGGAGCAGTCGGGATTGCCCGTACTTTCGCATACGGCGGCAAACACGGAAGACCGCTTGAAGGCGGGATAGAGCATTTCCATGAGAAACTTTTGCTGCTAAGGGATGAGATGAATACGGAGACGGGCCGGAAGATGGCGGAATCAAGGCATGAGTTTATGGGGGAATTCCTTGAGCATTTCAATTCGGAAACCTCCGTGGAATGAGTTTTGTGATGAATTAAGGGGATAATAAAAATGAGCAAACACTATTCAGACTATCAGAAGATGTCAGTCTCAGTTAAGGATCTGAAGTTCGACACGGTCGGTGAAAGCGACAAAGAGCAGCTTAAAAGCGCAAAGAAGGCTTATATCAGGAAAAATATGCTGTTCCTGATTCTTTTGGCAATACCGTTTGCCGCGAGTTTATGGTTTTTTATCAACTGCCTGCTCCTGCCTTCGGACAGCATCTTTTCCACGGTCTTTTCGCTCCTCGTATCGGGCGGCGTATTTTTGTTTACCGGTGATCTGATATATGGCATCATCGGCAGGATAAAGCATATCAGAAAAGGCGTTGTGCTGACATCTTCAAGGATCCAGGAAGTCAAGGACAACAGAAATAAGACATATCAGTATGTTTTCGATATCTACATGGAAGACAGGGAAGAGACGCTGATGAGCTACGCGGTTGATAAGGATACTTTCAGTGCCGTTCAGCCCGGAGACGGCGTCATAATCGCCAAGATCGGCCGCAAGATCAAGGTCCTTGCCGATCCTGGCCGCAAAGCCGTCATGGATGTGAGCAATATCACTTGAGAATATGTCTTGAAAAGGCAGTTTTCGTTATTTCCTATAAATTTCCTGATATTATGAATTTTGGAAATGATAATTGTAATTTGGCACTATTTTACAAAAAGCATTTCCTGAATCCGTCTATCCTGGAAAGATTTAGGAAAACCTTTGCCCCGGATACTGTCTGACCAAAACAACACGGTTTTTCCAGATAAAAAACAGGGCGTCCCATGAATCCCTGAGACGCCCCGCTATTTAACTAATTAATCCAAATTATTACTTGGTTACGAAAACAACCGTATTATTCTTGCCGACATGTAATGTAAGCGCATTTCCGGAGATGGTTGCGTTAATGTACATTTCCTTGCCGTCCCTGTAGAGCTTGTAAGAACCTTCTTTCACACATTCCACGGTGCCTGTATATTCTTTTCCGGGTGTAATATTGAATCTGTAATTCTCTCCGTCAGACCAGAAGTGAGGGATTTCCTCATCTTTGTCACCCAGATAACGGGGAACATTCCCTCCGTCCTTGGTGGCGTGATCATAAGACCATTCCGAATCGATAGACGCAAGCGGAGCATTCTCATCCACCTTGCTCTTAACAACGCAGGAAACGACTCCTAACATCAGTACCAGACTCAAAACGAGTACCAGTGCCGTTTTTGATCCCTTAGTCATTGTTTTATCTCCTTGCTCTGCGCATTATTCTGAAATTATTATATACGCCTTTTAAAATTCATGTGTTTTATATATTTAACATTTCGTTTACTCAAAAATGACAAAAGAATATGACAAAGTGTTAAAATTGACATATGTTGAAAAAGAGAAAGAACATAAGTCAGAATTTCATAAAGGCTGTTCTGGGAATAGTCCTTTCTCTTTTTGTGCTGGTTAATGCGGCTCCATGTCCGCTCCGCGCCGATGACAGTTTCTTTGTTGACTCTTCAGGGAAAAAAGAGGGTTATGCGGCTTATCTTTATGACAATACGACCGGCCTTCCCACCTCAGAGGCAAACGCCATAGCGGAGACATCAGACGGTTTTATCTGGATAGGCAGTTACGGCGGACTCATCAGATATGACGGCAAGTCTTTCGAGAGATATAAATCCAACAACGGTATCGCGAGTGTTGTCAGCCTCTTTGTTGACAGCAGTGACAGGCTTTGGATAGGAACCAACGATAACGGTGCTGCCGTTATGGACAGATACGGCGGTGTTACCACATACAGCAAGCATGACGGACTCCCTTCGGCTTCCGTCAGAGACTTTGCTGAAGGTCCCGGAGGGGAGATCTATGTAGCAACCACCCAGGGCATTGCGTTTGTGGATACTGAAGGAAATCTTTCCCTGATAGATGATTCCATGGTCAATTCCGAGTATGTAAGACGTCTTGAGACTGGTGTCGACGGCATAACCTATGCGCTGACAATGGGCGGTGATATCTTTACGCTTGTCAACGGGTCGCTGGACAGATATTACAGCGCAGAAGATCTGGGCATAGAAGATATTCATGCCATGACCACCGATCCGATCAATCCCGGATATCTTTATCTTGGCACCAAGGAATCGAAGATATGGTACGGGAGCCTCACAGAAGGATTCCCGAAGAGCCAAAGGATCAGTGTTGAGCCGCTCGAATATATTAATGCGATCATCTGTGAATCTGACAGGCTGTGGGTGTGTGCCAATAACGGTGTCTGTATCTATAAAGACGAAAAGCCCATTATCCTTGACAACATTCCGATGAATTCCAACATAGAAGGAATAATGCAGGACTACCAGGGCAATCTCTGGTTTGTATCTTCAAGACAGGGTGTCATGAAGATCGTGCCGAATCAGTTCACCGATATTTTCGATGAATACGGATTGGATGATGCGGTCGTAAACGCAACCTGTTATTACGATGATATGCTCTTTATCGGTACTGATTCGGGACTTACCGTACTGAATGAAGACGGTAAGGTCGACGGTATCCGTATTAATTACGCAGTTACCGCTTCAGGAGAACATGTAGGCAATCTTGAACTTATTTCGATGCTGAGCGGAGTAAGGATCCGTTCGATA
Organism: Oscillospiraceae bacterium; assembly: GCA_902776845.1. GTDB lineage: Bacteria > Bacillota > Clostridia > Saccharofermentanales > Saccharofermentanaceae > Saccharofermentans. The sequence goes on along the minus strand of CACYRM010000016.1, from coordinate 5,052 downwards.
ATCAAAGACAGCAAAGACCGGCTGTGGATATCCACATACGGTGATAAAGCTCTTGTCAGATTCAATCACGGTGATGTTATGGTGTTCACCATGGAAGACGGCATGCCGTCAAAGCGTATCAGAGCCGTGAGCGAGTGCAGCGACGGATCTTATCTTGTAGCCTGTACCGGCGGAGCAGTCGTTATAAAGGATAACAAGATCGTTAAGGTCTGTGATACTTCTTCAGGGATCAGCAACCTTGAGATCCTTACTGTGGCCGAAGGTACAAACGGAGATATACTTGCCGGAACGGACGGCGACGGCATTTATGTTGTCAGCGACTCCGGAACAACGCATCTTGATACGTCCAACGGGCTTATGTCAGACGTTATCTTGAGGATAAAGAAGGATTACAAACGTGATCTTTACTGGATCGTAACGAGCAACTCGCTTGCATATATGACAGCGGATTATGAGATCCATACGATAGAGGATTTCCCTTTCTCAAACAACTTCGACCTGTATGAGAATTCAAATGGCGAGATCTGGGTGCTGAGCAGTAACGGCATATATGTTGTCAAAGCTGATGAGCTTATCGCAAACGGTACGATCTCTCCTGTTTTCTATGGTATCGAGAACGGTATCCCCGGTATAGCAACCTCCAATTCATATAGCTATGTCACTGAAGACGGCAATCTCTATATCGCGAGTTCCACCGGTGTTACAAAGGTAAATATCGAAAAGCAGTTTGAGACTGTCGATAAGATAAAGATGTCCCTGCCATATATCGATGCTGACGGTGTCAAAGTATATCCGGATGCGGACGGTGTCATTAATATATCTCAGGATGTAAAGAAGATAACGCTCTATCCTTATATCTGCACATATACACTCATGAATCCGACTGTAACCTACAGCCTGCAGGGATTCGATGCCGAACCGATAACGATCCACAGGAGCGAATTATCATCCATTGACTACACCAACCTTAAAGGCGGCACTTATACATTCAAGCTTGTCATCTCGGATGCCATGGGCCACGGAAGCAACGAGTTTACCATTACTATCGTAAAGCAGAAGGCAATCTATGAATATGCATGGTTTGTTATCGGTGTATTGCTTTTGGTCCTCGGCGTCATAGCACTTGCTGTATTCATCTATGTACGGAAGAAGACCAAAAAGCTCCTGAAAAAGCAGGAAGAGGACAGACTCCTCATCAGAGAGATCGTTGAAGCCTTCGCGAAGACGATCGATATGAAGGACAAGTATACCAACGGTCACTCCAAGCGTGTGGCCGAATATACCGCAATACTGGCGCGTGAACTGGGATACAACGAAGAGACAGTGGAGAAGTACTACAATATCGCACTTCTCCATGATATTGGCAAGATCGGCGTTCCGGGAGAAGTTCTGAATAAAGCAGGAAAACTCGATGACGATGAGTACCAGACGATCAAGTCACATACAACTCTCGGATATAACGTTTTGAGGGATATCAGTATCATGCCCGAGCTCTCCGTTGGCGCCGAGTCACACCATGAGAGGCCGGACGGCAAAGGCTATCCGCAGGGCCTCAAGGGTGATGAGATCCCGCGTGTTGCGCAGATAATCGGTGTTGCCGATGCTTTCGATGCCATGTATTCCAACCGTCCTTACAGAAAAAGGATGAATTTCGAGAAAGTCGTATCCATCATCAAGGGCGCATCCGGCACCCAGCTTACAGAAGATGTGGTTGATGCGTTCCTTCGCATCGTGGACCGCGGAGGATTCAGGGCACCTGATGACACAGGCGGAGGCACCACTGAGGATATCGATAATATCCATAAGAGATTCGAGAAGGAAGAGAAGGAAAAAGAAAAGGCTGAAGCGGAAGCGGATGCTAAAGCGGACGCCGGCAAGTCTGAAGGGAAGAAGTCTGAATAAGGGGCTGCAGTTTCCTGATATTTTCCTGAACATCCTGTTTTTGGAAATGATTTTTGTAATTATGCGTCTTTTTGCTTAAAATGTTTCCTGGATCCGGCAATTTCAGAAAAAAATTTGGTAATGGCGGCGGTCCTGTAAGACGATATTAAAGGGGATAACTTATGAAGCGTGAATTAGGTATAGCAAGATGCGGTCTGGCATGCTGTCTGTGTTCCGAAAATGTTGAGTGCAAGGGATGCAGGCTTGACGGTTTTAAGGACCTTTCCTGGTGCAAGGATGCCGAGTGGTGCGAGAACAGAAAGTGCTGCATTGCAAAGGAGATTCCCGGCTGCTGGTCCTGCGGCGAAAGTGACTGCATGAAAGGTCTATTCAAGGACAAGATAAAGGCAAGAGCCTTCTCTGAATATGTGCGCCGTTACGGTATGGAGGCACTGCTCGACCGTCTTGAGGAGAACGAGAAGAACGGCATCGTTTATCACCGCGAAGGCATAATGGGTGATTACGATGAGTTTGATGATATTGAGAAACTGATAAAGTTTATCGATACGGGAAAGCGCTGACATTCCGGAGACTGATATATGGCATCAAGTAAAGAATATCTCGATTTTATTCTTGAGCAGTTATCACTGCTCGATGATATAACTTTCCGCGCGATGATGGGCGAATATATTATCTATTACCGCGGTAAGATTATGGGCGGCATCTATGATGACCGTTTTCTCGTTAAGCAGACAAAGTCATCCCTGAAGATGATGCCCGAAGCGGATCTTGAGATTCCTTATGAAGGCGCGAAAGAGATGATCATGGTGGATGATGTCGATAACAAAGAATTCCTGAGGGAACTTTTCGAAGCGATGTATAACGAGCTTCCCGCACCGAAGAAAAAGTGAGTTTTTGACTGGAGCGTGCAGTGCGGCAATGATTGAACTGGTCAGTTACGATGAATCGTATAAGCAGGGAGTTTTCGCTTTTACGGTCAGGTGTTTTGAAGAACTCGGCAAGAAGTTCGAGCCTTCCGGAAGACACAGCTTCTATAATGACATTCCGAATTCGTTTGAGGTCTTCTTTTGTCTGCTTGATGAAGGCAATGTGATAGGCACGGTTGCGCTGAAGGAGATCGATGAATATACTGTTGAACTCAAAGCGTTATATCTCGACAGTGCGTACAGGGGAAAAGGCCTTGGAACACGCCTGATGAACAAGGCAATAGAAGAGGCATGTGGCCGCGGATATAAGAGCATGGTTTTGGATTCGATGTCGAAATACAAAGACGCGTTGAGGCTTTATGAGAAATGCGGATTCGGGCACACGGAAAGATATAATGACAACTTGTATGCAGACGTGTTCATGAAGCTCGATCTGCGAAAGGGGACAGGGAATGGCTAAGCAGAACATTTATGACAACGATGTTTTTTATGAGAATTTCAAAGGCCTGAGAAGCGATGAGATCAACTTCAATGATGTTATCGAGACTCCGATAATCACTGCCATGCTGCCTGATCTTAATGATAAGAAGATACTTGATATCGGCTGCGGAATGGGCCAGCACGCGGTGCAGTATTCGAAGGCAGGAGCGGAGTCTGTTCTGGGCATTGATATCTCGGAGAAGATGCTCGGATTTGCGCGTGCAAATAACTCTGCTGATAACATCACTTACTTAAGACTCGCATTCGAAGATCTTGAGCAGATAGATGACAGATTCGATGTTATAACGAGCTCTCTGGCGTTCGATTATTCTGAGGATTTTGGGATGCTTTTGAAGAAGATATATGCGCTTCTTGAAGATGGCGGGTATCTGGTCTTCTCAATGTCTCATCCGATCTCAACTGCATATGACGGCGTTTATGACAGATATACAAGAACAAAAGACGGCGTGCGTCTTTATGCGAATCTTCATAACTACGGCATAGAAGGTGAGCGTCATTTTAAGTGGGTGGTGGATGATTACGAAGTCTATCACAGAAAGATATCGACGCTCATAAACTGTATTGCCTCCGCAGGATTCATCATTGAGGAATGTCAGGAATCGACGGTGCCGGAAGAAATTTTGAAAGAGCATCCCGATATGTTCGGAGGCGTGGTTCACCAGCCCGACTTTATATTCTTCAGGTGCAGAAAATAAATACAGATGTGTGCTGTCTATGACAAACAGTAAAGAGGAGCCCCGCGGACTCCTCTTTCTTATCTATCCCTATTACCGTTTCTGATCAGTCTTTCCTGTATTCCAGGATGTCGCCCGGCTGGCAGTCCAACGCATCGCAGATCGCCTCAAGTGTGGAGAAACGTATCGCCGATATCTTGCCGTTCTTCATTTTCGAGAGATTGACGTTAGACACACCGACCTTTTCCGATAATTCGTTTAGCGAGATCTTGCGGTCCGCCATTACTCTGTCCAATCTAAGTATTATCTGTCCCATATTTATTCCTCCTTACAATGTCTCGTCAGATTCGATCTGTAAGGTCTTGCCGTATTCAAGAACTGAGCGTACTACCCAGGTGAGAAGGATAAACAGGATGCCGAATGGTGTGCCCGTTGTCAGGAAAAGGATCACGGTCGTGATCACCATAGCGATGGTGACTCTCTTTTTAACTTTATCGTTGAACGGCGTGTTCTCTTTTTCGATCAGGGCGAAGATAGAGCTGACGATCTTTGACAGCACCGCAACTATCGCAAAAGACAGACCGATGATCAGCATATAGCTTCCCCACATCACACTGCGCGGATGGTCTGCAAGAGCTTCTTTTACAGCAGGGATGTCAGACTCGATATTCTCGGGAACGATACCGAGATTGATATCGAATAACCTTGCCGAGCCGATCCTGTCGGCATTGTTGATATAACCCATTTCTTCAGACTGCTGTATACGCTCATCAAATTCCTTACCCTCGGCAAAGATCATTATGCCGCCAACCACGCCGGCAATAAAAGCGATGACAAAAACTATACACAGTATATTCGACACGATCCTGCCCGTATGGCAGCTCTTCTTGATCTTAGCGATCTTTACATTCTCTTCATTCATAAATCCATACTCCTTATGCATTAATCTATCACCTTCGAAGATGGCTTCACTATACTCTGTGAATTAATCTTTGTCAACAAGAATTTAACGATAAACATTAAAAATTATTCGAGTAGCGTTGTGAGTG
>CACYRM010000015.1 GCA_902776845.1 Oscillospiraceae bacterium | reverse complement strand
TGCCAAGACTGCGGATGGTAAAGTTACTTCAAACCGGATCAAGGTCACTGTAAGTGAATTTATTGAGGTGGATTCTATATGGATAGAAGAAAGCCTGACATTAGATAAGGGAGAATCCCGGCTCATACAGTATGAAATAACCCCTGAGAATCCCACATTTCCCCAAATCACCTGGACTTCAAGTGATACTTCTGTCGTAACCGTTAATGATAAGGGATACATTAAAGCCATCGATTATGGAGAAGCTGAAGTTACGGCAACTACAACTAATGGTCTTACAGCAACTTGTGAAATTACCGTTGCATTAACTGAAAAAGAGTTGACTCTAAAATATAAGCAACCAGTAAATATCGGTGACTACATAGGTTCAGAATGGAATTTTGCCGCATATATTGATGACGAACATGTACAAAACAATAAGAAATATACTTTTGAAGCCGGTGAATCATTGGAATTCTATTGTTGGGCCGAGGAAGATGACAATGTCCCGGACGAAGGTGATAACACTGTATATTACACTGTAACAGAGGACGATCTCATAAACGGGTTTACCGTTGAAGTTGACGTTTATGTTACCGAAAACAGAGGTAAAAATGCCGGGAAATCAGCCCATTATGTTTTCACATTTGAGTTTTCACCGACATAATAGTTTCAAATTTTTTCATATTGATGTGTTGCAGAATCCCGTCAGTTATTACATAAATGCAGATTAACTGACTGAGCATCTACTCTTCTACCCTCTCATAAACCCGCAGCAGCCGAACTCCTGAAGAGGTCTGAGGCCCACGGATCTGTAAAAGGCAATAGTCTTTTCCGTATTGTCCGTTACAAGCCTTCAGCAAAGCCGTTCCTATGCCCTGACGCTGATAACGCTTGTAAACAAGAATGTCCTGTATGAAGATGACAGTCTCACCGTCACCGACGGCGCGTATGATGCCGAGAAGTTCTTCACCGTCATAAGCGGCAAGTATCAGAAGGGAATTCTCATAACCCTTCCGGAGAGTCTCAGGGTCTTGTGTATAGGCTACCCAGCCCGCGTCAGTATAAAGTCCAAGGATCTCTTCTTCACTGTAATTGTTATACTTTTTGATGATCATGTGTATATCCCATCCTCAACTTTCAATACACTTTCGGATCCCGTTGCGGATCTCATCTGTTCTTCCTTCGCTGATTCCTGCTTTTTCCGCATATTTATCCCAATGATCTACAACAATACGGGCTTTCTCAATGGTTTCTCTGCAATATTCTTTAGACAGGCCCATTCCGGTTCCGCATGTGATCATGTCATCATCTGTGATTGAATTGGTCTTATTGTTTATCTTCATCTGATGTTCTGAAATCCATCTGTTGTTTGGGTTATATGAAAACGTAAGGTCATAGGCAGGTGAGATGCTCCATCTCCCCTGCCGGTCCATCAGGAATGAGAAATTCTTAACATGGTCATCACAGTTGGCGCTTAAAACATTAAACACCATTCTCTTGTATATTTGTTTGATGCCTTCTTTTCCTATGCCAAGTCTTCTTGCGCAATCAGCATACGATTCATAACTGCAGATACCGGGCTGATTATAATCGTAATGTCTCATGGCAGCCAAAGTCTGAACATGGATCTTATCACCGTTAACACGGTCAAACCGCTTTGTCATGAAGTGATCTAACCCGTCCTTGCTGAATATTCGGCACTCCTGCATATCTATCCCCAGATCAGTTGCCATAAGATAGTATGCATATTCGATCAGTGAATACTGTTTCTTGTCGACCAGGCCATGATCTCCGTTTTTATTAACACCGTCAAACTTGATCAGCCAATAATCAAATCCTTCACCGGCATCGATCTGACCGGACTTAACTATACCCGTTTTTTCATTCCATGCTATAACAGCTTTGGCTCTTGCGCCTCCTGCAGAAGAACCTATCTCTATAAGCTGGGCAATACCGGATTTGTCTTTATCCAATACAGCTTTCTCTTTGTTAGACAAAATCTCTGAGGCCAGACTGACCATCTCATTTACATCGATATCTTCATAGGAGGATGCTATTCCTGTTGCAGGAACATATTCCAAAGCACCCATGCCTCTTTTACCTGTATAGCAGAGTCTTTCGACAGCACTGAAGGAACTTGCCGCTCTTCCGTGATTTATCAGCCATTGTTCGATAACAGCATTACCGAATCTGTCAGGAAGAGAATCCGCAAATAATCCAGGAAGACCATGAAACGCATCGGTTCTGGCCAATTCCGGAAAACTGAAGATCCTGTTGGAAAGAGGCATCATAAAGGGGGATAATTCTATGCCGCTTTTCTGAAATTCCAAATCATATTCAAATCTTCCGGCACTAAGCGCATCATCCTGATATATAACACCTATCCTCGTTCCCCACAGGTATACTTCACAAGTTGAGATCACTTCTCATCCCCCCATTTCCATTCGCTCTTCTTTTCTGTTTTTCTTGCACGTTTCCTCACGACCATGTGGTCCACATGATAAGAAGGTCTGTCGAACGGATCAGGAATAAACCCGTTAATATTATTTTCCATATCAAGAGCTTTCATCAGTTTGATCAGATTTTTTAAACTGATGTCGTTTCCGCTCTCGAAACGCGCTATCGTACGGACAGATACGAAAGCTCTGTCAGCCAATTCCTCTCTGGTTACGGAACTGTCAATACGCATCTGCTTAAACCTGACAGACAGTTCCTGTAATATAGACTGTTCATTCATAAAGCTATCTATCTTCATTTCAGCAACCTCCGCACATAATCTCAACGCGCTCTATCAATATGCAATATTTTACACTTTATTTCACATTTTTACAATTATCATGCAATATATTGCATTATATTTTCGTTAAGACCGGGGTTTAAATTCTGCATCGATCATTCTGTAATTAAATTGTTTCACATAAGTATCTATTGCCGTGATAGACTTGTTCGGGATAAGAACTTATGAAAAAGAAGAACAATAAACCTTTTATTATATTGGCATCGATCGTCATTCTCGCAGTGGCGGCTTTCATATGTTATGAGGTCTTTATCGTCAAAAGAGGCTTCGTTAAGACCGATGCGGGAACATACTATTACGATAACCACGGCAAAGCGTTGTCGGGTCTTAATGAACTGCCGGACGGAACGAAAAGATATTTTGATCCTGTTACGAACCTGATGGCTACCGGCGAGACCGAGATCGACGGAAAAACGTATTTCTTCGACAGCGATGGAATAATGCTTTTCGGCATGCAGAAGCAGGACGGAAGCACAAGATTCTATGATCCTGTGACCGGAGAGATGACAACGGGCTGGCTCGACTATGAAGGCGGCAAGCTGTATTTCAGCGAAGAGACCGGAGACGAGGTTTTCGGGCTCTCGGCAATAGGCGGAAAACAGTATTATTTCGACGCCGAGAGCGGCAAGATGAAGACCGGCGATGTAGATATTGACGGTGTGAGATACTGTTTCGATGAGAATACCGGCGCAGGTCTTGACGGATTTTACGAAAATGACGGCGTCAAGCATGCCTATATCGGCGGCATGATGCTGACAGACTTAAGAGCGTATGCCGACAATCACCTTTATTATTTCGACAGCGAGGGAGTCATTGTAAGAGAAGTCGACGGAAGCAAGCCCATGGTCGCCCTAACCTACGATGACGGTCCGTCGGTATATACGGATTCCATTCTGGATACTTTCGAGGAATACGGCCAGAGATGCACCTTCTTCATTGTAGGTGACAGAATCTCCTGGAACGAGGACCAGGCCATAAGAGAAGCTGCCCTCGGATGCGAACAGGGCAACCACACTTACAGCCACAACAGGCTCACCGACCTCTCTGCCGAGGAGATGCAGGAAAAGATCAAAGGAACTGATGACGAGCTTATCAGGATATCAGGCAAGCCTTCTACCTGCTTAAGACCTCCGGAAGGAAAGTGGAACGAGACACTTAAATCCGTCTGCGGATGCCCTATCATCCTGTGGAGCATTGATTCACGCGATTGGGAAAGCAAGAACGCCGATTCGATCTGCAACCGCGTAATAGGCAAAGTCCAGGACGGCGACATCGTTCTTATGCACGATCTTTACAAGTCGACTGCAGAAGCAACAAAACGAATCGTTCCGGCGCTTATAGAAGACGGTTTCCAGCTTGTCACCGTAGAGGAATTAGGATTGATAAAGACGGGTGGCGTGGGTCTTGAAGACGGCACCGTCTATTATTCGATACCTAACAGATAAATCTCATCCTCAGCATTCAGACAGATCAATTCTCGGACAGGACTATCAGGCTGTCCTCGGCATTAAGCTGTATTTCCTCCGTTAAGCCGGGATTGAAAAAGCTCTCATAGGTTTCCGCCCTGAGATATCCCAAAAGGACACAGTTATTCGACAGGGTAAGATTCCTTAACTGCACGGTCGTATACGTTCCGTCACATCCGAAATCCTTCGCCTTCTTGAGATACAGTTCGTTGCCCCAGCTGGCAAGTATCTCTTTATAGAGCCAGTCCAGTTCATAATTCTCGCACAGCTGCGCGAGGAAAAGAGAAGACATGTTCGAAGCAACGACATAATCCATATGCTCCTCTTCCCTTATGAGATTCAGATTGGATTTCTTGCGCATCTCGGCGGTGATATTGAATCCCAGACCGTTCTTCGTTCTGATATCCCTGAACCTCATGATCCTGAATATGCTCTGAATATCAGCTTCCTCGTCATCAAGAGAATAATCGCTTAAAAGGACAACGTGATCGACCTTCTTCGCGAGTTCGGTCATGTTCTCTGCTTCATCTATATCGTCTTCGAAGATCGTCAGTTTGCGGTCCGGTGAGACAGAAGATGCCTTAATAACTGACTCTTTCTTTTCTTCAGGTATACCGGCCACAATGACCTCCGATATATTCTCGGACAGTTCCCTGTATACAAGTTTGAAAGATGCGTTGTATCCGATAATGGCAACCTTTCTGTCGGTCTCGGAAGACCGGTATTTTGCCATGGGCACTTCGTGATACTGTGTATCAGCGAAAACAGCCGAATCCGCTTCTTCGGAAAATATGATTATCCTGTCACCTTCAGAAATCTTAAAGTCCTTACTTGGATTTAAAAGAATCTTGCCTTCATGAAGGATCCCGACCGGAACGGCTTTGTCGAGCCTGTATGACAGTTCCCCGAAGCTCATGCCGTATGCTTCTTCTTTCGAGATATAGTAGAACTCGTTGCCCTCGAAGGAGAACACTTCCCTGAATGCGTCCGACAGACCGGTCTGCGAACAGGAATGAGCCACCATTCTCGCAATGGCATTGCGCATCTGGATCGTTGTGACATTATGATTCGCGGCCACCGTATCGGGGAATCTGTGTTCGTTTTTGGAGACCAGCGCGCTGACCCTAACCTTCTCATTGTCAGTGCTGTTGATTAGCAGGGATACGGCAAGAAGAACCTTGATGGTCTTCATATCATCCATAGGGTTGATAAGGACATGTCTGCTCGCCGCAAGCGAGAGTTTCTCCAAAGAAGCAGGATCGTAAATGTCGATCGTCCTGAATATCAGCTTTATGTTTTTCGGGACTTCGACATTATCGAGAACCGCCTGCCTCATCTCTTCGCTGCTGACATCGCTCGCTATTACTATAGTTCTCTTCTCCGAGCCTGCCGCAAGGACTATCTGCTTGATCAGGGTAAATTCACCGGGGATAAACCCGAGGATAACGATGTGATCACTTTCAAGGACCCTCGATTTGCCGTCCTTTAATCCGTCAATATGCTCTTCGATCGCATTCGAGATGATACCGATGAGGACGCTGGTGATCAGAAGTCCGATGATGGCCGCCACAGCCATTACGATCAGATATACGATAGAACCGTCACCGTCGGAATAATAAGGCATCCACGCGTTGATGATCGTCGCGAAGCTGTCCCAGAAAACATCGGCACCGAATGCCGCTTCGCTGTATCCGAATGCCACGAGCAGGACTGTTATAAGAACTATTGCCAGAGCCGAGAATATCGCCAGGAGCCTTATCAGCGCGCCGGAGCCCTTCTGCATCTGTGTGTCAAACCAATAAGCGAATCTCTCTTTGAATGAATGCTTCATTTTCCCATCCTCTTCTACATCGGATCTTTTATTGTCATCAAAACCGGCAAATCCCATATCCCTGTCCAATATATCACAAGCCTGCATCAAATTGATGTTTCTAGCCGTTTGCGTTCCTGTTATAATTCAATGGTTGGTTATTCGTTTCAGATAAGAGAAGATCTGCAGGAGAGGTATATGCGTAAGGACCCCGAAGCATTCAGACAGGTCGCCGTCACGCTGTCAGCGCACTTTGACGGTCTATATTACGTTGATATCGGGACGGGCAGCTACGTTGAGTTTGTCCCGATAAGTCTCCTCAAGGAAATGGGGCTCCCTTCAAGAGGAACGAACTTTTTCAGGGATGCCGCGAGGTGTGCCAAAAAGTGCGTTCACCCGGAAGATCTTGATCAGGCACTGGAATTTCTCGATAAGGAAAACATGCTTGAATTCTTTTCGAAAAATGATTCCCACGCAGCGGTCTACAGGATCGTCTCAGGCGGCGAGATCACGCATCTGCACCACATAGAATTCCTGAGCGAAGACAAAAAGCATATCGTGTTCTGCGCGAAAAACGTTGAGGCCGAGTACCGCAAAGAGGAGGAGCAGAGAAGGAATCTGCAGTCCGCCGAACTCATGGCAAGGCTCGACGATCTTACGGGCATCCGCAACAAGAACGCGTTTATGGAACATATCAGTTCTGTGGAAGAAAAGATAAAAGCCGGTGAGGATATCCAGCCGTTCGGAATCGTCATGTGCGATCTGAATGACCTTAAGAGGATGAACGATACCAGAGGCCACAGCTATGGTGATGAGGTTCTCCAGAGCGCGAGCCGCCTGATCTGTGAGGTCTTCAAACACAGCGCCGTATTCAGGGTCGGCGGCGACGAGTTCGTCGTGGTACTGACCGGCAGTGATTATAAGCAGCGTGAGAATCTTCTGAAGCAGCTTAAGGTAACGGTCGAGACCAACAGGCTCACACGTTCCGGTCCGGTGATCGCCTGCGGAATGGCAATATATCATCCCGGCAAGGATTCCGGTTTTGACGATGTGTTCAAGCGCGCCGACCAGAAGATGTACAAGAACAAGAACAAACTGAAATCAGGTAAGCTGATAGATGATTTCAGGAAAATGAAAGACATAAAGAAACCCATCCCTGATGAAAGAAAACGTCTGCTCGACGCTTTCTTCGGAGCCATGTGCACCATTGCGGGCAGAGGATACGTTTATCTTAACGATATGCGTTACGATTACTCCAGATGGTCTCTTTCCCTTGTGGATGATTTCGGACTGGATTCGGAATACATGTACCATGCCGATGAGATCTGGCAGGATTACATTCATCCTGAGGATGTTGATGCCTACCGTGAAGCCGTGGATGCGGTCCTCAGCAAGGATCCCGGGATCCGGCAGGTCTATTACCGTGCCAGAAAGGCCGACGGTTCATATGTGCTCGTTACCACCCGAGGCTTTGTCTTATTTGACAGCAAAGGAAAACCGGAATATTTCGGCGGCATCATAATCCCGCAGTAAAGCTCTCAACCTCAATAAAGTCAGGCTTGTCGGCAACTCCGTCAGGACCCGAGAACGCGACCTGGACCGAACCCGTATGATAATCAACAAGGATCAGCTGCGCGCTTCCGTTGCTGTGAACATTCTGTACTATGTACTGGTCAACGGTCTCCTGTGTGATAAGATCCTTAACGTCTTTGGGCGAGAACTTATCAAGTGCCTTTACCCATTCGTTATACTTGGCGAACCTTACGATATTGGATGAAGACCCCGTGAAGCCGTCCTGATTGCCTGCGGATGTGAATGAATTGACCACGCAGAGTGAATCTTCGCTGTCCCAGGAAAGGCCTTCAAATATAGGCGTATCACAGTCACGGAGGACAGACCTGCCGTGTCCGCTCTCCACGACCTGGCTGACACAGTCTTCCGCGCAGAATGAATCATCCGCATCGGAGATTATCAGGTTGTGACACCATGTGAAATCCCCGCTCTCACCTGTCATGAACCCGCCTAATTCACGCGCTGAAGAGTATTCCTCCAACGCATAGCGCAGCTCCATCGTGTAGCATTTCTTGCCTTCAAAAACAAACGCCTCATTCTGCACCGAACCGACATCAAGGATCGCTGCAAACACGCCGTCATCGTTGATTCCGGAGATGATGTCGAAAAGTCCCAGGACCGAGATTGCCGTAAGTGTGCGGTCACCGTTCTTCATATGCGTGACGGCATTGATCATGCCCATCTGGTTATTTGAACCGAGGTTCCACTCGAGGTTTCTCAATGTGATCCTGTCGCCGGTCACGGTCTTGCTTCCCCATAATGAGAGCGCGCTGCAGCACGTGGGACGGAGCGCGTCAGGGATCATCTGCATGAGGACCGCTTCCTCATAACTTAAGACATGATCTTCCGTGATGCCGTGAACGCCGCCGGAGACAGCTTCTGCAAATGCTGATATCTCTTCCTGATACTCAGGTCTCCAGGAATCAAAAAGGATCGTTCTTCTGATCTCAATTGCATCTGGATCGAATTCCCCGCCGTAGGCCATCCTGATGTTTTCGAAAAGATAAGGCTCCATGGTGTCGATAAACTCAGGCATTTTCTCCCTGATCAAAGTTCCGTATGCGGCACCCACATCAGCCCTGCTGCCTTTTTCGTAATCGAGAGTGACATCATAGTAGCTCGGCATCACCTTTATGACACAAAGGCCGTCGCCGGAGGAGTACGTTGCCAGAGGCTCTTCAACCATTCCTTCATCTGTATATTCGCGGACCTCTTTTGTGTTATATGAATCAGCCAGAGTCATGGCATGACCTGCGGCCGCAACAGGAGCCGGAGCTTTTCCGCAGCCCGTAAGAAGAATTGAAGTTAAAAGAAGAACTGCAGGTATATTGAATGATCTTTTCATTATTCGTTTCTCACTTTCCATATCCTTATAGAATTTGTGATCCTGGTCATGACATATATGATCAGCGCAAGGCCCGTTATCACGCAGAAAGGTATGATGACAAAGTTGCTTACGGGCGTGACTTTAAGCGTAAATGAACCGCTCTGCATGACGCTCTTAAAGAGGCTGCTGATAAAGAAATTTCCGCCGGTTGCCATAAAGACATATGTTATTACCAGAGAAAAAACCGCAAGCAGCATCAGCCTGAGGAAATGCCATGCGCGGATAACGCCCCTGTCAAATCCCATGCTCTTTAACAGAGCGATATCAGCTGTCTCCTCATCTATGAAGATGTTCTCGTACAGCGCAGTCAGAAGCGACAGGACTACCGCGCAGATCAGGGATACGATGAGGATAATAAGACCGAACATCTCCTTATAGCCCACAAGAAAATGCGGCATGATCTCACTGTTCCTGAGGAACGTTATTTCCCCGTCAGGATAAAGAGCCTGCATCTTTTCGATGATCTGATCGTGCTGATTTGCGGGAGCATCTATCTCGCAGCTGAAAAAGTTACCGTCGCTGACGAGCGATCCTTCGAAATCATCACCCATATACAGTGAAGGAGTATTCGCGCCAAAACGGTCGACCAGTGCCGTTACGATGAATTCCTCTGTCACCTTCCGGAATGTCGTGTGGTCGTCAGCATACTTGTCATACTCAAGCATTACCGTGTCACCGATCTTAATGCCTTTTTCCATCGAGGTATAATATCCGATCGCAACTTCATTTTTGAGCTTCGGGGCATTTCCTTCAAGATACCGGAGCTCTGTTGACGGAGCTTCACGCCAGTTGATCTGGCAGACCGTCTCACCGCCTTCATATCTCAACTCTCCGATACCGATGTTATTTACGGTTATCTTTGCCGGTATGCCGTTCTCTTCCAGGTTGTTATTGATCTCATCAACCGCCCCCTTAAAGCTTCCCGTTCCTCTGATGAGTCTCTCATAATATGAATCATCAATGGTTATTAAGAAGTCCAGTCTGCCATTCTGGAAATATGTATGGGCATAATCTGTCGACATGATAGTATCGTTGAGCCTCACAACAAACATGACAATGCAAATACCGAGTACATAAGCAAGGATAAGAAGAATGTACCTCTTAAAGCCTCTCAAGATATCGCTGACCGCCATGAACATCGGAACTGACAGGTGCTTCTTCCTGTTAAGAGACAGTCCGGGAAGAGCTTTGAACCTCTCGCCCCTGTTCTCGCCGTGGATCGCATCGATAACGCTGATCTTATTCATTCTCCTGAGTGCGAAGAAACTGAAAATGATGATGAGCAGAATAGTTGCAAGACTTGCTGCCGTGCCGATCAGCACCATCATCTTCACATCCGGATACATGATGTGCATGACAAACTTGTTGAACAGGAGCTTGCTCAGAAAGAATCCCAGAGGAAGCCCTATGACTCCGCCTGCTGCAGCGAAGAAAAGATACTTCACGATAAAGAGAGTCTTATATGAAAGCGACCAGACACCTATGGCCTTCATCATGCCGATCTCACGCTCTTCCCTCTTGATCGCGGACTTGAGACTGAAGTCGATCGTTATCATGGTCATAGACATGACAGCGACAGCGACAACCAGCATGCATATCGTTACGATCATCGCGAAAAGTCCGTCATTGGTATTGATCAGCCAGCGCGAAGCGTATCCGTCCGCATGGTAATCCTCGTAACCGAGTATCAGATTCGTACTGTAATCACGAAGCGTGGTGATGTAGTTTTCGAGCCCGGGCGTGACCGCGCATGTGAAGCGCTCCTTCTTTACGGGACACTCCGAATAGAACTGTTCTTTATCATGGTCTGAAAGATACATCCCGTCGATCTGTGTGGAAGAAGGATTCTTGTAGACAGTGGAGATCACATATTCATATGTGTTTCCGAGCTGTGTCGTAAGACGCACCTTCTCGCCCGCCTTAATATTGAACCTGTTGCTCAAAGTCTGTGATACCGCAACGCAGCCGTCCGGCACAACAAAATAATTGTTGTCAAAATCTATCGGGATATCATATTTTTCGGGCATTTCCAGTATCATCATCTTCGACGAATAATGCACCGTTTCGTTAACATCTTCACCGATAAATTCAATAGACGGGAAGCCGAGCACGACAACCTCATCGTTAACAGCGTCAACAACTATCGGAATGCTGTTAAGATCTTCACTGAAGCTCTCAACAACGCCATTCCTGTCCGCAATGCTCTGATCCAGCAGCATGTATACATCAGACGAATTGCATTTGTCGTAAGTCTTCTTTTCGCCTCCGAAAAGAGAATAGATCATGGTCGATCCGATAACCGTAAAAGTAACGGCCGCGATCATGAAAATAAAAGCTACGATATTAAGTCCCGGTTTGTCCTTAATATCATGTTTCAGCATTCTGAAATACATATTACCATCCCATCTCTTCAAGCCATTTTCTTACCTTGCGCTCTCTCAACGCAAGGTCATCGTCTGTCTTCTTGCCAAGTATCAGTTCGCCCTGAATATTGCCGTCCATCAGGTATATGATCCTGTCTGATATCGAAGCAACCTTCTCGCTGTGGGTAACCATAAGGACCGTCGTACCCATGCGGTTCGCATCAAGAAGTCTCTCCATGACCTCGTTCGAAGCCTTTGAGTTAAGCGCTCCCGTGGGCTCGTCCGCGAAAATCACCTTGGGATGATTTATAAGCGCCCTGCAAAGGCACGCCCTCTGCAGCTGTCCGCCCGACACTTCCGTTATCTCGCGGTCTGCCTCATCGATGATGCCGAGTTTTCTCATCAGATCCTCCGCGTCCTTCCTCACCTCTTCGCGCGGTCTTATCTTCGCCTGAAAACCCGGAAGAATGATGTTGTCGATTATGCTGAGTTTCTTCATCATGTACATCTGCTGGAAAACAAATCCCATCTTAAGAAGTCTCAGACTGACGAGCTGCTTTTCCTTCATCGCGGATATCTCGTCACCGTCAAAGAAAACGCTTCCTGCGGTAACGTTATCCATTCCGCTCACCGTGTAGAGCAGCGTCGACTTGCCCGAACCCGACGGTCCCATGACCGTGACAAATTCGCCTTCATCAACTTTGAAATTTACATTCTGAAGTACATTATTGCTTTGCTTATTGACTATATACGTCTTGCAAAGATCTCTGGTCTCAATAACAGCACTCATGCTTTTGCCTCCATTTTTTCCGTTATGAGCACTATTCTGAAACTCAACTATTAAAAAATCCTTAAAACAGAATCATCGATTGGTAAACTGCAATAATTTTGTATTTCTTTGAGACACCCCTTAATTCTTTGATTTTAAAATTATGTTGTATAATGGGTGCGGTGAGTGTTAATTATTCGAGGGTGATTTAGCATATATGAACATAACGATCATATGCGACGTACTCGGAAGAGCCAATAACGGAACGAGCGTTGCGGCATATAATCTTATAAACCATCTGAAGTCTCAGGGACATAATGTCACTGTCGTCTGCTGTGATGCCGACAAGGAAGGAACAAACGGTTACAGCATCGTGCCGACAATGAAGTTCGGACCTATCGTAAATGCTGCTCTTGCCCGAAATGAAGTAGTTCCGGCAAAAGCCGATACCGCTATTCTTGAAGACGCTATCAAGGGAGCTGATGTCGTTCATCTCCTGATGCCGTTCCCCCTGTCCTGGAAGGCAGTCAAGATATGTGAGAAATACGGCATTCCGATGACTTCGAGCTTTCATGTCCAGGCCGAGAACTTCACCTGCCACATCGGCATGATGAAATCAAACTTTGCGACCAAGGAAGTCTATAAATATTTCTACAAAAAGGTCTACAGCCACTGCGCTATGACTCATTATCCGACGGAATTCATTAAGGAGGATTTTGAGAGCAACATCAAAAAGCACGTACCTTCCAAGGTCATCTCCAACGGGGTCTGCGAATCCTTTTTTGAACCCGCGCCGGCTGAAGCAATCAGCAGACAGAAGGAAAAGAATAAAGATAAGTTCACAATAGTAGTCGTCGGAAGATATTCATCCGAGAAGGCTCAGCAGGTGCTTATAAAAGCGGTCGCCAAATCAAAGTATAAAGACAGGATCAAGCTGATCATGGCCGGTGAAGGCCCGAAGCGTAAGAGTTACAGGCGTCTTGCCAAAAGGAACGGCGTTGACTGCGAGATGCGTTTCATCGATCACGATGAGCTCAAGGAAGTGCTCAATGCCGCAGACCTTTATGTGCATACGGCTTATGTAGAGCTTGAGTCGATTGCGTGTCTCGAGGCTATCGTTACGGGACTCGTGCCCATCATATGCAACTCCAAGAGGAGCGCGGCAAGGTTTTTCGCGAGAGACGACAGATGTCTGTACCGCAAGTGGGATTCCGAGGATCTCAAGAACAAGATCGAGTATTTCATGGATAATCCGGGCGAACTCGATGCCTGCAGAAAGAAATACCGCACACAGGCAAATGTGTCGAGACTCGGCGAGTGCATGAATAAAATGGAGAAAATGCTCGTTGAAGCATCAGGGATGAACCGGAAAGAGGCCTGATCCATGAAGGAGAAGACAATATATTATTCGGATCCTCTAAATGATGATTTCGCGGGAACGAATATCTGCACCAAAGAACTTCCGGATAATTACAGTTATTTCCCAAAAACAGCTATCAGACGCTGTTTTGCATGCGGATTCTACCATGCGGCCGGACCGATCGTCTGGCTTCTTCAGAAGACCGTTTACGGCGAGAAGGTCGTAGGACGCAGCAAGCTCAAGGATTACCGCAGGGACGGGTTCTTTCTCTACGGCAACCATACAAGGACAATGGGTGACGCATACTGTCCGGGGCTTCTTGCATGGCCTAAAAAGGCATATATCGTGGCGGGAATGGACGCTTTCTCGATCCCCGGGATCAGAAGGATCGTTGAAGATCTGGGCGGCATTCCGCTTCCTTCCGGCGCGAAGGGATTTAAGAACTATTCGAAGGCAATACGCCGTCATGCTGAGCTTTGTCACATTGTTACACTCTATCCTGAAGCGCATATCTGGCTTCAGTACACGGGAATACGCCCGTTCAAGTCATCGGCTTTCCACTATCCGGCCGAAACAGGCAAGCCGGTCTTCACTTTCACGACCACCTGGCAGAAAAGAAAGATCCTTCCGGGTCCCAGAACGGTCGTCTATGTCGACGGTCCCTTTATTCCCGACATGGATCTTCCGATGGACAGGCGCAAAGAGGCTCTCCGCAACCAGGCTTTCGAAGCCATGACAAACAGCGCAAAGAACTCGAATTATGAGAAAATACACTATGTGTACAGACCAAAGGAAGAAGCATCCTGAAAGCCCCCGTAAAGGAGCAGCCCTTGAATAAACAATCCCTCAAAAAGCTCATACCAATGCTCATGCTGATATATACCGTCGCCGGTATTATCGGGTTCATCTATGAGGAGATCTGCGTTTACATCAATGACGGCGTTTTCTTCAAGCGCGGCACCACATACGGACCGTGGATACCGATCTACGGGTTCGGCTGTCTTCTAATATATTTCCTGACTGTCAGATTCAGGAAAAAGCCGTGGCTGGTCTTCCTTATAAGCGCCCTTTCCTGCGGTTCTCTGGAACTCGCGACCGGATTCGTGCTGGATAAGTTCTTCCACTTAAGGCTCTGGGATTATTCGCTCGTCATACTTAACTGGGGCAACCTGAACGGGTATATCTGCGTAAGATCGGTAACGACCTGGGGGATCTTCGCGCTTATCCTGATATACGGGATCCTCCCGCCTTTCGAAAAGCTTCAGGACAGGCATCCGAAGGTCTTCAACATAATAGCCGTGTCGCTGTTCTCCCTTTTCGTGCTCGACATAATCTTAAGTCTTACGGTCAAAAAAGCTTTGCAGGCCTGACAGGACACATAAAAACAACTGTTTTCGCGCCCTTGAAATAAATATTTTTTTACATTATGTTAATGGAAGTTAACATATCGATTTGTTAGCATATATTTATTATTTATGCTTTAACTCAGAGCCCGAACAGCGGAAAGCCAAGGGAGCCGGATATGTCTGACAACATAAAAAGAGATGATTCAAATACCATCAGGCTTGACCTTAAATTCAGCAAGTCAAAAGAAGATCTGAAGCTGATCGGACTTGTTCTCTTCTCCCTTGTAATCAACCTTGTCTTCGGTAAGCTTGTTTCTATTCTCGGACTTCCCTTTTATTTTGACTGTATAGGAACGATCGCGGCAGCCATGATCGGCGGTTTTATGCCAGGTGTCCTTGTCGGATTCTTCACCAATCTGTTAAGCGGTCTCACAGACGCGTCGAATCTTTATTACGGCGTGCTTAATGTGCTCATCGCCATGGTTGCGGCCGGATTCTCGCAGAGAAAATATTTCCGCAAGATCTCGATAAAACTGCTAATCCCGTTTATATGCTTTGTCCTCATAGGCGGAGGTCTGGGTTCCGTGATCACATGGGGACTCTACGGAAACACCATGGGTGATGAACTTGCTTCCTCTCTTGCAGGCAGGATCTATACAAATGTTGTACAGGACGCTTTCTGGGCCCAGATGTATGCGGGACTTATAATGGATCTTCCGGACAAGCTCATCAGCATGATCCTGGCGATCATTATCTATAAACTCTACCCGAAGAAGTTCAAGCCCGAAAAGGATAAGATCGATCTTGCCTCGCTCGCCCAAAAGGGCATCTCACTGAGCGGAAAGATCATCGTAGCGGTAATCCTCATCTTCTCAATAGCTGCTGCAGTGGTTACATTTGTAAGCTTCGATCAGTTCAGGAATACACTTGTTACCTCCGAGGCACAGTACGCCACTGATACCGCCAGGTTCGCGGCAACCCTGATCGACGGCGATAAAGTCGACGAATATTTAAGACGCAAGGACAGCGCCGAAGGATACTTCCGTATCAAGCGTTATTACAGCCTTATCTGGAACAGTTCGGACAGGATCCAGTATCTTTATGTTTACCAGATAAAAGAAGACGGCTGCCATGTTGTCTTTGACGTTGACACACCCGATACCCCAGGCTCCGAGACCGGGACGGTCATTCCGTTCGATGAGAGCTTCGCGCCCTATATCGATGATCTTCTTGCCGGCAAAGAGATCGAGCCGATCATTACAGATGATACTTACGGCTGGCTTCTTTCATCCTATGTTCCTGTTTACGACAGCAACAACAGGTGCAAGTGCTATGTCTGCGTTGATGTCTCCATGCCTAACATCAATGATTTAGAGAGGACATTCACTTTTAAGATCACAACGATCCTCATCGGATTCCTTCTCACTGTTCTGTCATTAAGCGTTTACCTTGCCAAAAGGTTTATCGTATCTCCGGTCAACAGTCTTGCCAAACTCACCAGCGACTTCGCCTATACCAACAACGAGGCGCGTAAGGAAACACTCGACAGCATCAAGGATCTTGAGATCAAGACCGGTGATGAGATCGAACACTTATATAATTCCATAGCCAAGACGACACGCGATACGGTCGATTTCATCAATGAATCCCAGCGCAAGAACGAGGCTATATCCACATTCCAGAGCGGTATGATCAATGTCATGGCGGATCTCGTCGAGAGCCGCGACCAGTCGACCGGCGAACATATTAAGAACACTTCGGCTTATGTTGAGATCATCTGTGAAGAACTGATCAAAGAAGGCAAGTTCTCTGACGTGCTCGATGAGGAGTTTAAGAACAACATTGTATCTTCCGCGCCTATGCACGATATCGGAAAGATAAAGATCTCAGACACTATCCTTAATAAGCCGGGCAAGTTTACCGACGAAGAATACGAGATCATGAAGACTCACGCTGAGGAAGGCGCGAAGATCATCCGCACGGTCAAGAAGACCGTTGATAATCAGGAACTCAAAGAGAACTATCTCGGTGAAGCCGAGAACATGGCACACTACCATCATGAGAAGTGGAACGGCAAGGGTTATCCCTGCGGTCTTAAGGGCGAGGAGATCCCGCTGTCTGCAAGGATCATGGCTGTTGCGGACGTTTTCGATGCCCTGGTGGCAGTGCGTGTCTACAAGCCCGCCATGCCGTTCGAAAAGGCAATATCAATAATCAGGGAAAGTTCCGGAGAACACTTTGATCCTGTGATCGTGGAAGCATTCCTGAATGCCGAGGATAATATCCGCGCTGTTACAGCAAAGTTGCACTGATTTGACATCATCCACTTTTCTTCTGTCACTGAAAGAATAATGTCTTTCATGAATGGTAAAGCATGCCAGAAAACAAATGAGAAATTGAAATAAAAGCCCTGATTCCAAACACATATTTCAATAACTGCTTCACTTTCTGAAATAAGCAGTGTATTATAAGTTTGTTATTTCAAAAGGAGGCATATATGAGCAGATCAGGTGAATTGGTATCTAATCTTAGTGGAGAAGCAGCATATAAATCTTTTAAACCATCACCATTGCCGCCTGATCCGGAACTCAATATCACAAGTGATATTGTTAAAAAACTCGTAGAGGCAAATAGAGATCTGGTCAGACTTGATACGGCTGCAAAGCTCATACCAAATGTAGAGTTGTTTATTTCCATGTATGTAAGGAAAGAAGCACTTATCTCATCACAAATAGAAGGAACGCAATGCACTCTTGATGATGTTTTGGATCCTGAGATTGAAAACAATTCAAATCTTGATGTCAGTGATGTAATTAATTATGTCAGAGCATGTAATTATGCAATAAACAGACTAAATTCATTGCCTTTATGTAACAGGTTATTAAGAGAAATACATAGGGAACTCCTTGCAGGTGTCAGAGGACAGGAAAAGAATCCGGGAGAATTCAGAAGATCACAAAATTGGATCGGTGCAGCTAATTGCACGCTTAAAGAAGCAAGATATATTCCGCCAAATGTGGAAGATATGGAAACTGCACTTACTGATCTGGAAAAGTATATGAACGAAGGCGATGATTACGATCCTCTTATAAGAATTGCCTTGATCCATTATCAGTTTGAGACTATCCATCCGTTTCTTGATGGCAACGGAAGAGTAGGGCGACTGATGATTTTGCTTTATCTAATGGAACAGGGTTATATCTCCAAGCCGATCATTTACATTTCATACTTTTTGAAAAAGAATCAGATAGAATACTATGATCGGATATCCGAGGTAAGAAGGAACGGCAATTATGAACAATGGATTGAATTCTTTCTTGAAGCTGTATCCGCAGCTGCTAAGGATTCACTTGCAACTGTCGAAAAACTTTCAGAACTTCATGAAAGAAACCTTTCTTTATTGCCGGTTACTTCCAGGAAAAACGATAATGTGAGACGGGTGTTTGATTACATAGAGCAATATCCGATCATTGACATAAAAAGAACTGCTGCTTATCTTGGCTTGAGCTATAATACTGTGGCCGCGGCTGTCAACAAATTGATTCAGGCAAGAATTCTGAAAGAAAAAACAAATGCGGCTCGAAACAGGGTGTTTTCGTATGAAGAGTATCTGAATATCCTGCGCAAGGATACTTAAAACATGGTTTGAGTGGTAAAGCAATTGCTCCGTCAACTCTCACTGCTTAGTTTGCCGATAAGATCGAACTGTGTCCTGATGACATCTGCGGGGTCATCATCAACAGACATACCTTCATATGCGGCAGTAACGGTCTCGCTGCTGTTTGCCACAGCTTCAAAAAATTCATTTGCAGATGCTTCACCGAACTTGTTTACGAACAGGTTCTCAAGTTGTCTCGCGCTTATAAGCTCGTCAAGATAAAGCCTTGTAACAACAAGAAACGCAGAGTGCAGTTCCTCTTTGCTGTATTCGTTACTGCTGTCTGCAAAATATTCAATGGCTTCCCGGAACGATGCCGGACTCATATCACTGAAATCGATCTCTTTCATATCCTATCTCCCTTTGCTTTAAAGCTATTACCAAATCCCGCCTAGATAGAATGATAATGGAATGAAAATAAAGTGTCAAAAGCAGATGCGTATGAAATATAATTTAGAATATTGTTTTTCTATGCAATAAGCAGAATATTTGCGAAAAGAGGACCCGGAAATGGACAGGATCGATATATGGAATGAAGGTGAATATACATATCCGATGGCTTTTGGTTTCAGACCGAATCTGAGAGCTTATCTGATAGATGACGGTGAAGCGCACCCGTGTATCCTTGTGCTCCCCGGCGGCGGATATGCCGTCGTGGTCCCTCCTGAGGGCGAACTGGTCGCCAAAAGATTCAATGAACTCGGTTACAACTGTTTTGTAATGACATACACGACCAACCAGCTCATGCGTGTGCCGGTAATGGATCAGGCTATGAAAGATCTTGCAAGGGCAATCCGTTTTGTGCGCAGGAATTCTTCAGAGTATCATGTCGACCCCGGTCATCTTTATGTATGCGGTTTTTCAGCTGCGGGACATGTCTGCGCTTCGGTCTGTGATTACTGGGAAGACATCGCTGATCCTGATCCGGAGTATGATTCTTTCTCATGCCGTCCGGACGCCGCTATACTCTCCTACCCTGTTATAACATCCGGAGAGTATGCCCATCAGGATTCATTCAGGTTCCTTCTTGGCACTGATATTTATGAACGAAAAGATGAAGAGGCAAAAGCTCTTCTCGACAGATATTCTCTTGAAAAGCACGTCAAGCCTGCAAATCCGCCCTGCTTCATATGGCAGACGGAAACCGACAATCTCGTTCCGGTCCAAAACAGTTATCTTTATGCTGAGGCTCTTAAGGAAAAAGGGGTCAGATATGAGCATAAGACATTCCCCAGAGGATTCCACGGACTCTCCATACCTAATGACGACTGGGCCACGGGAAATCACGGCGAGCCTTATACCGCGGAACAGAGCTTTGCGCTCGTTAAAGCGATCAAAGAGGGAAAACTCGAAGACCCCGATAATGTCGCAGACACGCTTCTGGGGTTCCTCGCTCCTCCGCCGGCGGATATGGAGATCCCGTCTTTCCCGGAAGTATGCGTATGGCCGGAAATGGCGGACAGATTCCTTAAGTCGTTATGATCACTCTTCCGGAATGATGATGCCACCGAAGTATTCGGGATTGCCGTTGATGTCATTAATGATAAAGCCGCGTGTATACAAAACGACATAAGTGCCGTCTTTCCTGCGGGCCCGGTATTTGATAGGTTTCATCTGTCCATTTCCGTGCAGTGCCGTATCCACCGCATCTTTATAGATCTCAATATCATCAGGGTGAATGCGTTCAAGCAGGACCTTATCAGCGTGATACATATATTCAGATTCAAATCCGAAATCATCAATAAGCGACAGAGCCCAGCGCGAATAGTCATAGCGCATATCGTTAAGATAGATATATCCTCCGCCTGCCACGGTAAACATGGCTTCGAACATGGCATTGAGTATTCTCCTTCTTTCATCCGGAATAGGAATATCCTCAGAATCCATGTTCCTGAAACCCTCGGTATCCCTCCTGGACTTAAGCTCACTCTTATTCTCATACATAAGCCGGTCGGCACGGCTCAACACATCAGACAGTTTTTTATCACCCTTCTTAATAACCGCCATTCCGGAAGCAACCACAGGACCTGTCCTGGTCTTCCTGTTCAGCTCCGCTTCCTCCCTGAACCTTTCCAGTAGTTCATCACGATGCTCGTAATCGCTGCCGCTTATCACCACAACAAATTCATCGCCGCCGACTCTGAAGACCGGACTGTGCTTGTACATCTTGCAGATCAGGCGACTTGTTGCCTGAATCGCTTCATCTCCGAAGTTATGCCCTCTTGTGTCGTTTATTTGTTTCAAGTTGTTGATATCACACATAACTATCCCGAACTGCAGATCTTCCTCTCCGGAACTGATCGTTCCGTCGACTATTTCCTCATATTCTTTATAAGCGTTGCTGTTTTTAACACCGGTCAGTTCATCACGTCTTGCCATGAGTTCTGCAGACAGAAGATCCTTTTTCTGTTCCTCTTTTTCCCGGAATTCCCTCTCCACGTTTTCGAGGCAGAATACAACATGCTTTTTATCTTTGCACAGGATCTCGATATGACGCATATGAATGACCTTGCCGTCAATGAATGATCTGAAGTAAACAGAATAATTGCCTGTCTCCGAGAGATTCCGGATTACATTTTCTTTTTCATAGACCTTGTTCATGAGATCAATATCGCCGGGATGGACGAAAACATGCGCATTCTTTACGGCATCTGCAAAAAAGTCGTCCCCCTCCCCGGGGAATTCCGAAGCTTCAAGGAATTCATCATCGGCAAACACAATGTAATGACCTGTCTCGATGTTGACATAGTAAACACACTCGAAATGCCCGGCAAACGAGAACGCTATCTGGTTAAAGATTTCAGGATCTTTGATCATTTTTTCTTCCTCCTCTAAACTGCTTCGCCGGTCAGTCAAACCACTGCTTCTCAAATTCATCCAGCGGCTTGGGCTTTGAGAAATAATATCCCTGATAGAGCTTGCACCCCATGGCATATAGTTTCTCGAACTGCTTTGCCGTCTCCACGCCTTCAGTAAGCGTATCTATACCTAACTCTTCAGACATACTGATTATGTTCTTTATGATCGTATTGGCTTTCATATTTCGCTCGGAATCCTTAAGGAACTGCATATCGATCTTTATCACATCAATGTTTATGTCCTTAAGAAGATTGAGCGATGAGTAACCGCTTCCGAAATCGTCCATCTCCACAATGAATCCGTATTCCCGGAAGGCTTCAACTATCTTGCCTATGTCAATGGAACCCGCCGCCATAACGGTCTCCGTGATCTCCACTCTGAGCTTAACGGGATCGATACCGAATTCCTCCACAAGGCTTTTAAGCTCGGATACAACATCCATGTAATAGAAATCTTTTGGCGAGATATTGACCGAGATAAAACTATCGAAGCCTCTTGACTTCCAGTCAGAGAGGATCTCACATGCGCATCTCCACATGTATTTGTCAACTTCCGCTATAAGTCCGTTGCGTTCAAAGACCGGAATGAACATGCCGGGATTCATAAAACCTTCCTCGGGATGAATCCATCTTACCAACGCCTCAGCGCCTGCAAGAAGACCCTGAGAGTCGACGATCGGCTGCAGATAAGGTCTGATCTGTTTTGTTTCCAGGGCATCCTTTACCTGATTTGAGATCAGCTGATTGTGAATTATCTCGTTTCTGAGCTTGTCATCGTAATAAACGACCCGTTCCTGATATTTATCACTGATCATCGCAGTGGCAAGATGCGCACTGTCGAAGAAAAGAGGAACATCTATCTCATCATCAGGACCAATATCGTAGATACCAATTTGAATAAGAATATGATGTTCCAGGTTATCGTCTTTGACAGTGAAGTTGCTGAGTATGCTTTCAACACGCTCTTTATTGAAAGTAGACTTGTCCAGCAGGATGCCGAAGGATTCATCTGATAATCTCCCGTAGATACACTTTTTGCTGGTACTGTTATCGATAAAATCTGCAATTTTCTTAAGCGTAAACTCACCGAATCTTCTTCCGAAAACATCATTTATGACTTTATAGTTTGCAACCTCTATATACCCGACCATGTAATCGGTCTCCCGGTCATTCTCAAGCCGCCTGCTAATGTTCTCGTACAGATACTCCTTAGTATAAAGGCCTGTGAGGGAATCATGCGTGGATCTGTACATCTCACGTTTCATCTCCTGCTGTTCCTCAGTGATATCACGGACACTCAGGTACGAACCGATGATTTTCTTTTTGTCGTTAACAACCGACTTCATGGAAAGGAATGTATACTGCGCTTCATCATCGGTACCGAGAGTAACTCTCTTTGCCCAGCCGCTGCTGCCAAAATCGAGATCGCCAAACAGATATTTGAGATTTTCCTTCACTTCATCGTAATTGTCATTCGAGATTCCGATCATATTCTTTCCCGGTGCATTTGTCCATATGCACTTGCCGCTCTTGTCAAAGAAGAACAAAGCTTCCGGCATCTCGGATGCCATGCCTGCAAGCATACGGTCCAAAAGTTTCAAGGGTCTGTATTTAAGCGCGAAGAAATAAACAAGAAGTCCGAATATGCCGAAGCCAACCATGGATATATCCAGCGGCTGTCTTGAGAATATGTAATATGTCTCGACCACGGCAACCGCTATCATCGAAATCATTATTACCCGGTACTTTTCTTTATATACTTTCGGAGACTTAATGGTTTTTACCGCATAGATAACAATAACTACCACGAACAGTCCGTAACATATGATTCTGTGATAAGCCTGTCCGAGATACGGAGCCAGTTTGAAATATGCACGGTCCTCGACATAGGTCACTATGGTCCCGAATGAACATTTTAAGAAAGGATTTAAAGCATAATGCACCAGATCAGCTGCGAAAAGCAGGAGTATCGGTATCTGGAATGCCTTCTTCGGTTTGCCCAGTTCACAGTATAAATGGGTAAAATACCATATCGAATAAACCGCCAAATCCATTCCGATGAAATAGATATAATATCCGGCAGTTGAAACGATCCTGTTGGAAGAGATGATAATGATGAGATTGCCGATAACGGGTGTGGCCATGCCTGTGATAAGAAAAGCGACTACTCTTCCTATGTCTTTCTTTGAACGCCTGGCTATGGCCATGCAAACAACAAGTGCAATTATCAGTACTGAAAATATCACTGACAAAGCTATTCTCATAATGCACCTGCTCCTCAGATTCTTTTTATTATTTTATCACGCATATAAAATATTCTCATTTACACGCACGTAACCGTTAATTAATAAAATGAATACACTCTGCGGTATAATTACTTAACAAAAACAAAGGTTATTAGGAAAAATGATCGAATACAAAATTGCTGCTAATGAAGATATAGAACTCCTGATGAGGAGCAGACTTGAGATGCTTCGTGTCGTAAATGATCTGTCAGACGATTATGTTTATTCTGATGAGATCGTAAATGAGAGCCGTGATTATTTCCTGAACGGCGATCATGTAACAGTGCTCGCTATAGACGGAAACGAAGCTATCGGATGCGCATCGATGAGCTTCATGCGCATAATGCCCACATTCTCGCATCCTACAGGCAGGCGCGCCCACCTCATGAACGTCTATACAAGAAACGCATACCGCCGTCAGGGCATTGCACGCAGGATGGTTGAAATGCTCATCGATGAGACCTGGAAAAGAGGCGCTACTGAGATCAGTCTTGACGCGACCGTTATGGGCAGACCCCTTTACGAGAGTCTGGGATTCGTCAGTTCAAAAGAATGCATGGTATTAACAAGATGAGTATTGAATTGGTCACCGTCACAAAAGAAGATATAAAGACCCTTTGGGAAATGCAGATCGAAGCTTTCAGGGGCCTTCTTGAAATCTATCAGGACTACGATATAAGTCCCGGAGCAGAGGGCGTCGATAAGGTCGAGGCAAGATTCAACCAGCCGTGGACAACCTACTATTTTATTGTCGAAGGCGATACAAGAGTCGGTGCAGTCAGGGTCGTCGATAAAAAAGACGGTTCAAGGAAGCGCATCTCCCCTATCTTTGTTATGCCGGAATACCGCGGCCGGGGGATCGCGCAGGCAGCAATACTTGCTCTTGAGAAGATTCACGGCGCTGACAGCTGGTGCCTCGATACGATACTTCAGGAGAAAGGCAACTGCCATCTTTACGAGAAGATGGGCTATCACCGTACCGGCCGTATAGAGAACATCAACGAACGTATGGATATAGTTTTTTACGAGAAGGATTAATGATATGAATTACCGGGTTATTGATAAAGAAACCTACTACCGTAAAGGTGTGTACCGCCACTTTACGGAAGACTGCAAATGCTCCACTTCCATGACCGCCCGCCTGGATGTGACCGAACTGGTCAGAAATTCCAAAGAGACCGGCACCAAATTCTATATAAACTTCCTGTATCTCCTCTCCAAAGTCCTTAACTCAAGAGATGATTACAGGATGCAGTACCTCTGGCAGACGGACGAGCTGATCTGCTATGACACGGTCAATCCGATCCAGTATGTTTTCCACGGGGATACGGAGACATGCACGCCTGTATATACCACATATTACGAAGACTACGATGAGTTCTATAAGAACGCTTTATCTGATATTGAGAATGCGAAAAAGACACGTGAATACATGCTCGATTCCGCAAACCATCCGAACTGGTTCGACGCGTCTTACATCTCGTGGCTCTCTTATGATTCACTCAATATCGAACTGCCCGACGGATATATCTATCTGCTTCCCATAATCAACTGGGGCAAATACAGAGAGGAAAACGGCCGTCTCATGATGCCGCTCACCGTCCGTCTGAACCATGCGGTCGCGGACGGTTTTCTCGTGGCAAATGTTTACCGCCTGCTTGATAAAGAGATAAAAGGATTCTGCAAGGAGGATATCTCATGAGATTACGCGCATACACCAGGGAAGATTCGCCGGTTATAGCGAAATGGGTCAGGACGGAAAAAGAGCTTTACCAGTGGTCGGCCAACATATACGGTATATTCCCTCTTCTCCCGTACAGCATAGATGACAATTATGTTCCCGCCATGAGGACAGGACGTTTCATCCCGCTGACGGCTGTTGATGATGAGGGTAATGTTGCCGGACATTTCATCATAAGATATCCGAATGAGAATGACGATTCATCTGTAAGGATCGGCTTCGTTATCGTTGATCCGGACATCAGGGGCAAAGGCCGCGGCCGTGAACTGATGCAGCTGGCAATCGGATACATAAAGGATAATCTGACGGCGACCAGAGTTGATCTCGGCGTTTTCGATAATAATCCCAAGGCCAGGAAATGCTATGAGTCAGTAGGATTCAGAAATTTCAGTTCACACACGATTGATACACCGTTCGGTCAGTGGAACTGCAGCGATCTTGAACTGTATCTATAAAAAACGGAGATCACTCTTCCTGATCTCCGTCTTCATCTTCTTCATCAGCCTTAGCTAAAGCGGCCGCTTCTTCAGGACTCGATACCGAATCATCCCAGTAACCGTCAGAGCCAAACCAGTAATACTCACCATCGATCCAGAGGCCCATACTGCTCGGGTACCAGCCGGCATCCTCGAACCATTTGCCCTCATCGTCCTCTTTCCATTCTCCGGTAGGAGTATCCGAATCACGGGTGCCGTCTTCAGCGATCCAGTAACCGTCACGGTAACACTTGCGCTCCATAAGACCATCGGAATTGAAGTAATACCATTTGCCGCCGATCTCTTCCCAGCTGTCATGATAATAAACATCAGCTTCCGGATAATAGCGCCATCCGCTTACATCATTTCCCTGCCATCCTGTAAGGGGCAGTGTCTCCTCTGTTGTCTCACTGGTTGGTGTGGTTTCCGTGATCTCTGTCTCAGTGATCTTTGTCTCTTCTGCAGTCTCGGAAGTCTCCGTCACAGGCTTTTGTTCTGTTACGGGCTGTTTCTTCGCCTTGGATGCGGCTGTCACGATTATTATGGGAACGGCTATAACTGCCACCAAAGCAACGGGAACAGCGATCTTTATCCAAAGAGGCAGACTCTTTAAGAATCCGTCTTTCTTCTTATGCTGAACTGCAGGAGCGGAAACAGGCGCAGGCGGGGTATTTCCGCGGTATCCGGGACGTTCATTCCTGACCGGTTCCGCCTCAGGCGTATTATTCCTGACCGGAGGGACATTATTCGCGGCAGGCGCGGCCGTTCTCTGCACGGGCGCAGATACAGGCGCTGCTGAAGGTGCGGATACCCGTGAGGCCGCAGGTGCCTGTACAGGTGTAGATGCAGGCGCTGCTACGGGAGCTGCCGCAGCTGAAGCGGATGCTGCCCTGAACGGACTTTCCGCCTTTTTGCCGGTCCATTCAAAGATCATGTAAGCAGTATTATTCTCGCCGATGCAATCATATAATCTCTCGGCTCCGCCCTGAGCATAGATACGGTTGGCTTCGTTGACAAACGCCTTAAATCCGTTATCGAACAAAGCGTCACGGTTATCATCGAAAGGAACCACAAAAGTCGATCCCGGAACTCTGGTTATGAGTTTTGTAGGAAGGTACTCCTTGATCTTTACTTTGATCGAGGAAGAATTATCCCATGCGGCATAAGTCACTGTCGAATCATCGGTCTCAATGACAGTGCCTAAAGTATATCTTCCCGACAACTGGGTACCCGGAACCAGGTAGACAGGATCACTTGAAGAAACACCCTCCATATATCCGCATACAGGGCATCTCTTCTGGTCGTCGCCAATCTGTTCAAAACATCCATAGCATCGTTTCATAGCGTATATTCTATCACGCTCAGGATATTAATTCCGTATAAAACTATTAAGGGTTTGAGAACAGTTCATTAATTGCCTGTTTTTTCAGGTTGGTGCCGTTATTCCTGTTGCGGATACGGTACTCCTTGGGAGTCATGCCGCAGTCCTTTTTCAAAAGATTCGTGAAATAGCTCTGGCTGGGGAACGCAAGTGATGCGGATATCTCGGCAATCTGGTAGTCCGATGAGGCAAGCATTGATTTGGCGGTCTCGAGCTTCTTTCCCAGAATATAATCACTCACCGAATAGCCTGTTTCCTTCTTGAAAAGACGTGACAGATACGGCGCGGACAGGTTCGTTACCGATGCCAGCTTAGGAAGCGTGATACGCGTATGAAGGTGTTCATAGATATAGTTGATCGCCGTAGTGACAGCTTTGGAAGTAATGGCGCTTCTCTGCAGCGCATACATCTGCTTCGCGTAATGAAGGCACATCTCGTTATGGATCTCGGATATCTCTTCGGGAGTTGAAGCTTCATCGGCAAGCCTTATATAATAATCACTCAATGAATAAGCTTCGGCCTGGGCCAGCCCGCCTGAGATACAGAAGCGCGCGATCAGCGCGGTCGTGATCGTCATGTGGTACTTAAGGTTCTGAAGTGAGTCGTCAGATAATATGCCGAGACCTTTTTTACGGTGAAAAGGCTCGTTAAGAAGTGACCGGACCTTGCGCAGATTGCCTGAGCGTATCGTCTCATAAAAGTCCATCTCGGGAGCCAAAGGCGCACGGAAAAAGCCGTATTCCCTGTGAAGAAATTCCTGGTAGGATATTTTATTGCGCTTGACGGGCATCAGGACGCCTCCGGGCTGTATAAATCAAATATGTGTGAGATATGGCTTTACGGAATCTATTATAGCATGAAAACATAAAACTAAGTTATGAAAAAGCAATAACGCAAAGCTGAAAGTTGTTATTTTGAGGGCAGACAAGGACATTGATCACAAGGAGGCAATTTATGAAGAACAAGAAGATCTTAAGTTCGTTCCTGGCCATCGCCATGCTTCTCCCAATGGCAGCCTGCGCGCCAAAAAAGACGGAAACTCCCCAGCTGGACGGTTACAATCTTCTCTGGAGTGACGAGTTCGACGGCAAAAAGCTGGATGAGACCAAATGGAACCGTGAGACTCACGAACCCGGCTGGACCAATAACGAACTTCAGGAATACACAAATTCTGACGAGAATATTTTCGTACGCGACGGAAATCTCGTTCTCAAAGCGGTAAAGACGCAAAAGGACGGCGAGGATTACTACACTTCGGGAAAGGTCACCGGATGGAACAAGACGGATTTCCAGTACGGCAAAGTTGTCGTCTCCGCTAAGGTTCCCGAAGGTCAGGGACTCTGGCCCGCGATCTGGATGATGCCTAACCAGGAATCCAAATACGGTCAGTGGCCGAAGTGCGGCGAGATCGACATCATGGAATCTTTGGGTCACGATACCACCGTCTCTTATTCGACAATTCACTACGGTGAGCCCCACGGTGAACAGCAGGGCACCATCACCAAAGAAGGCGACGAGAGTTTCTCCTCCAAATTCCATGAATACTCAGTCGAGTGGGAACCCGGTGAGATGCGCTTCTATACAGACGGCGAACTCGTTCTCACATGCAACGACTGGTTCACCGCAGTTCAGGGCGGCGATGACAAGCCTTATCCGGCACCTTTCGACCAGCCTTTCTATGTTCAGATGAACCTTGCCGTAGGCGGCAACTGGCCCGGAAATCCTGATGCGTCAACTGATTTCTCCAAGGCTGAATTCCTCGTTGATTACGTCCG